>JBMFSZ010000218.1:0-6388 GCA_049967315.1 Desulfomonilaceae bacterium | reverse complement strand
CTGATTACCCGTTCTACCCACACAGGCTGAAAAAAAGAATCAACAATTAAAGCTACCCGGATTTTATTTTTATTCGACTTTTGTGTCACTGAACGTTCCAACTCAAACTGATTTTTACCAATGCCCGATATGTATGTATCATGACAGTCAGTTGTTTTTTTGCCAACTGAACGAATCGTCTAGCCTGAAACTTTGCACCCCTTACCTGATGACGGGGCCAGACGTTCCGGAGTAGTGCCTGGATTAAGCGCCTGTGGCTAATTCCTTGCCCGGTGAATTGTTCTGACCACCAATTTTTGACAGCCTCCTTTTCTGAACAAGCAGCAGGAGAGCTGGAAGCGTCACCAAGGTCAACGGGACAGCGGACACCATACCCGCTATCATGGACCAGCCTAGGAACTCCATTGAATAATGCCGGGATGTCACCATGGCTACGAAACCCGCCATTATGGTCACAGAGGTTAAGATAGCTCTTGGCGTAACCCGCGCCATAGTTCTCGAAATATCGCTATTTTTTTCGTGGAGGCTACCCATTACCACATGGATACCGTTGTGTATGCTGAATCCGAACACCAGAGGCGCCACACAAACCACGGAAAATGGCAAACCTGCTTTCATGAAACCGGCGGCTCCTAGAGTTATTGCAAAAGAACCTATCATTGGAACCAGACACAGGGCAACACCAAGGGGATTTGGAAATACAACCAGGAAAATCATGGTCAAGGACACAAAGGCGTACGTCCCCAACCGGAATAACTCGTCGACAAGGCTCGACAAAATAGCATCCATAGTTTGTCGGGTTCCGGACATGTGAACTTCTACGGGAAGACCTTTCATATCACCCATAATTTTCTTGTCCAGACTTCTCAAGTCTTCAGGATTGGTTATCGTGTCCGAATATCGAACATCCGTGAGAAATCTGAATTTGCCACCCAATTTAGCCACATACAAATTCTCCTGCGCTGGTTCCCCAATTGCCTTGGCGCCTATGTCCCGTTCTGTCATATCGGCTAGCATCTTACCGGTGGAATCAAAAGAGTCTTGAAGCTTTGTTCTTGCCGTTGCAGAAAAATCTGAATCAGCAAGCTCATCAACAAAAACCTTTCTCAGTTCGGGCCATTCCGTAACTATTTCCGAAATAATTTTGAGATTAGCTTTCTGAATTTTGGTTGGAGCCACAAATCTGGAAATTGAGTCAAAAGATGCTATCTCGGACGGTTTAGCCATAAGAGAGACAAGAATTTGATCCAGTTTGCGCTGAATAGTCAAACCGGCGTCAAAATCTTTAACATCGAAAGTCAATTGTGTGGACTGAGAAAAATTTGTATGAAATTTATGCGAAATTTTGTCCGAAACGGCCATAGAATTCATGTCTCTGGCCAAAAAAACTTTGAAAAGATCTTGTTCATGAGTAACCTTGGTAGCATAGAATGCTCCCACGCATATCAGAACGCACGAGGCAGCCACTATGGCCCCAGGATTTCTCTTATACAACCCGGCAAGGAATCCAAATGACTCCTGGATCTTAGGGTAAAGGTCTCTCTGGCTCTTGCCCAGCACTGAAACCATTGCTGGAAACAGAAATATTGTGGATAGCATAGTCAGGGCTAAACCCGTCGCCCCAAAGAAACCAAATTGCACGAGCGCTGACTGCCCTGAAAAACATAGGCAAAGAAAAGCTATTATTCCCGTTAAGGCGCCCAGGATCACCGGAGGACCAGTGTGCTCACAAGCAGCAAATACAGCCTGAGTTGTGGATCCGTGGATGTCCAGTTCCTCCCGGAAGCGTCCCCACAAATGGACACCGTACTCAGCGCCAAGTCCTAATAGAACACCCGTAGCCCCCATCACTACCGGATTCACTTCGTCGTATGCCAGATATAATAGTCCGTAATTTGGCCCGATTCCGGCCGCCAATGGAATCATCAAAATAGCAGCCGCAATAAAACTCCTGTAGATTGATAGAAAAGTAATCAGCACTAGACCAAAAGAAATGATGAGCAGTCTCGAAGTCTCCTCATCAAATATGACATCCGATTCGTACTGGAAAGCTGTCTTGCCGGTAAGATCCCATTTCAGGTCTTTTAAGTCCTTGACAACATGGACCTTTGCGTTGAGTTCCCGGATTGTTTCCGGGATCACCTTATGAAGCTTCTCCATCAATTCTCTAGCTTTTACGATATCAGAACTGGGAAAATTGGGAGCTATCTGAATCAGATACAAGGTGCTATCCGGGCTAGCAATCAGTAAAAAGGGATCCCCCAGGCCAATCGGGCCGGTTTGCTTTTCCATAGAATGGGCGACAAAGTTACTTAATCCTAGGGGATCACTCATCAACTGCTTTTTGAGATGAGAGTTTTCTAATAGAATCAAATGATTGCGAGTTATACGAAATGCGTCTTTTACACCCTCGGGACTCAATATCTTCTGTATACCCAGTCTCTCTCTCGAGTCCATTCCGAGGAGAAAGTGCTGGAAAAGAGTCTCCACCTCTCGGCGGTCGTCGGGGTTAATCAGCCTGTACCTTACTCGAACTATGCCAGAGATTTTCGAAAGGCGATTCGCAAGGCCTTCAATAAATTCCAGTCGACTCTTTCCGGGTGGCTCGGGGAAATCGAGAACAAGAGCAAGAGATTCTCTGTCACCGAAGTGCTCGTTATTCTCCCTCGTAAGGTTTATGACAGGATTGGCCTTTCCCACGCCGGCCAGAAGATTGGTGCTGGTCACAAGCCACGGCATACTCCCGAAACCAAGCGCTGAAATTATTATACTCGCCACGATAACAAACCATGGATGGCTAAGGGAGAATTGAGCAATTTTTTTTAATACAAGGACAAGCCACTTCATGTAATAAGTCTGGGACCTCGCACAAAATATTTGAACTAATTTCTGTACCAGTTGGGGCCATATGTGTCAACACCCGTAGACGCTCTGTCGGGATTATGAACGTAATTTCGACAGGGGCTGGTTGCATTTTTAGATGCTAGAGGATTATACTAAAGGCCATGATATTAGGACATATCGCAATTGCAGGCATTGCCAAAATAACCCGGTTCCGTGAAGAAAACCTCCTATTCTTGGCGTTAGCGTCGCTGGGGCCGGACCTTGTAGATAAAACCGCAAACATCTTCCTGGGTATGCCGGGACGGGGAATGAGCCACAGTCTCCTCTTTTTTGCAAGCCTCATCGCAACTTGTCTGATCGTTTGGAAGAAATTCGATCTTAAACCCGACACGCTTTTGGCCGGGGTGGTCATGTGGGCATCTCACATCATAGGAGATTTCCCTCAGTCTGAGGTGCTATTATGGCCATTTGTGGGTCCCCTGGAGCCTGGTTCCAAATTTCACCTCGTCGAAAAATTAAACCACTTTTATGTCGATCGATTGTACCCTGATCAATTTTGGCTTGAAGTTTTTTGTATTATGACTTTTTTTGTCCTCCTTGTCTTAAAAACTGTAAAACAAAAGTCGCAAGGAACGATGAATATAGGGCAGTCCAATCCTGCCGAGGCCAAATTGGATTCATTCTAGGTATATGAAGCCTAAACAAGCCTGCGTGGCTGGCGAAACTTGTGCGGTGTTAAGGGTTTTCGCTGGTTAGATCCTATTCGCGAATCGAGGGCGCAATGTCCAGGAACAAGCTTTTGTCTTCATTAAGATGGCTAAAATCGTTGGGCAAGACAACCCGTTGCAACGAAGAAAGCTTTTGTGGAAATTGGGGCGAAATCATTTGCGGTCAGCGGGACTGGGAAGATTTTTACCGGCGAAGATGGCAGTATGACAAGAAAGTTCGGTCTACGCATGGTGTCAATTGCACAGGATCCTGCTCTTGGGACGTGTATGTCAAAGATGGCATAATCGTTTGGGAACTTCAAAATACTGATTACCCTGGCTGTGGCCCACATTTCCCCGATCATGAACCCCGTGGCTGTCCAAGGGGGACCACATTTTCCTGGTATACCTACAGCCCGGTTCGTGTCAAACACCCTTACATCCGTTCAACGTTACTTGAAATTTGGAGAGACGCTCGCAAAGGGGAGCAGGACCCCATAACAGCATGGGAACGGGTGGTCACCAATGAAGGCTTAAGAAAAAAATACGTGGAATCAAGAGGCAAAGGGGGCTTCGTTCGAGTGGCTACTGATGAAGCCATCGAACTTATAGCTTCCTCTCTGGTATACACAATCAACAAATTCGGTCCCGATCGCATTTTTGGATTTTCACCAATACCTGCGATGTCCATGGTAGGCTACGCTTCAGGAGCAAGATTCCTCTCTTTACTTGGTGGGGTCCCTGTAAGTTTCTATGACTGGTATTGTGATCTGCCACCCTCTTCGCCACAGGTCTGGGGAGAACAGACTGACGTGCCTGAGAGCGCTGACTGGTATGAATCCTCGTTCATGATAGTTTGGGGAACAAATTTACCAATGACACGCACCCCAGACGCTCATTTCTTCACGGAGGCCAGGTATCGTGGGGCAAAAGTTGTTGGCATTGCCCCAGATTATTCCGAGTATGCAAAATTCTCGGATTACTGGTTGCCGGTCAAAGCGGGAACTGACTCGGCCTTGGCGATGGCCATGACTTTCGTCATTTTGAAAGAGTTCTATCTCGATCGCCCATCGGCGTATTTCATCGAATATGCCAAGAGTTTCACTGACCTTCCATTTGTTGTACGTCTAAAAACGGTTAATGATGGATATGTCTCGGACAAATTTGTCACGGCTTCTGAAATTGGCCTTGACGAAAATAATTCGGACTGGAAACTGATTTGCTTTGATTCGATTTCCAGAGGGTTTGTGGCGCCCAATGGAACCATGGGGTTTCGCTGGGACAATAGCGGAAAATGGAATCTCAAGCTGGAAGATTCTTCGACTGGCCAAAAGATAGACCCCACGCTAAGTTTCAGCGATGAAAATGACGGCTGGGAGCAAGTTAAGTTTCCGTTATTTGGATTCGGACCACCAAGTTCCAAAACTGGAGCAGTCCCGGTAAGGAAAATAGAATTTCAAGGCCAGAAAATATTGGTAACAACTGTTTTTGATCTGTTGGTAGCCAACTTGGGCATCGATCGTGGCCACGGGGGAGAGGCGACTGCCAACTACGATGATACTCGACCATATACACCAGCCTGGCAGGAAACCATCACTGGAGTCCCAGCGTGTCACGTCATACAGGTCGCCAGGGAATTTGCGGAAAACGCAGACAAAACCCGAGGCAAATCCATGATACTCCTGGGAGCTGGGACCAACCATTGGTTCCACTCCGATATGATATACCGGACTATTCTCAATCTCACGACGTTATGTGGCTGCCAGGGGGTAAATGGTGGTGGCTGGGCCCATTACGTAGGTCAGGAGAAGGTCCGTCCCCTGGCCGGTTGGACCACAATCTCTTTTGGTCTGGATTGGCTTCGACCTCCTCGCCAGCACAATGGATCATCTTTCTTCTATTTCGCTTCCGGGCAATGGAGATACGATCCTCTTGACGCAAGGACGATGGCGGCTCCCTGGGCCTCCTCGACGCTACCGTCACATCCAGCCGACTTCAATGTCATAGCTACTCGGCTGGGATGGCTACCCTCATATCCCCAATTCAACCAGAACCCCTTGGACATCTGCTCTGAGGCCATTTCTAAAGGCGCCCAGACCGACGATGAAATTATCGCCGAGGTTGTGTCGAAACTGAAAACGGGCCAATTGAAATTTGCCGCCGAAGACCCGGACAACCCTGTAAATTTTCCCCGGATCCTCTTTTTATGGAGATCGAATCTGCTGGGAGCTAGTGGGAAAGGACACGAATACTTTCTAAAAAATTTGCTGGGCACTCACAATTCAGTTTTGGGCAGGGAATCGGAGTTGCGCCCCAAAGATGTAATCTGGAGAGAACCATCTCCGGAAGGGAAGCTCGATCTCCTTGTAACCCTGGATTTTCGTATGTCGACCAGCGCTTTGTATTCCGATGTAGTCCTGCCTGCGGCGAGCTGGTACGAAGTGAACGACATTAGCACGACAGATATGCATCCTTTCATTCATCCATTTAATCCCGCTATTGATCCACCTTGGGACACGAGAAGTGACTGGGACCATTTCTCCGCTATCGCGGAAAAGTTCTCCGAACTTGCAGAAAGTCATTTGGGTACACGAAAAGACGTTGTCGCCACGCCATTTCTCCATGACACAGCGGGTGAAATTACGCAAAAAAGTGTCCTTGATTGGAAAAAGGGGGAAACACAGCTAATTCCGGGAAAGACTGGACCTGCTCTCCAAATTGTTACTCGTGATTATCCCAACATGCACAAGATGATGGGAGCTTTAGGACCTATCGTAAAAAACTCCGGAATCGGGGTTAAAGGGGTGCAGTGGAGTGCGGCCGAAGAATATGAAGAG
>JBMFSZ010000217.1:0-6388 GCA_049967315.1 Desulfomonilaceae bacterium | reverse complement strand
GGCGTAAGCGGCTCGCCCTTTAAGACAAAGACGGGAGAAATTACAGTCCTGGTCAAAGAACTTGTGCTGCTGACGAAATCACTAAGACCTCTTCCGGAAAAGTGGCACGGCCTTTCTGATGTTGAAACCCGCTACCGGCAGAGGTATCTGGATCTTATCGTCAATAAATCCTCCCGGGACGTCGTAGTTATTCGCAGTCGCATCATCGCATATCTTCGAAACTTCCTTACAACCAGAGGGTTCATCGAAGTTGAGACCCCGATGATGCAGACTATTCCTGGCGGAGCTACCGCGCGACCTTTTGAAACCTTTCATCACGCGTTAAGCAGACAACTCTATTTGAGAATTGCGCCCGAGCTGTATCTAAAAAGGCTTCTGGTTGGCGGATTTGACAGGGTCTTTGAAATTAACCGCAATTTTCGGAATGAGGGGATTTCCACTCAACACAATCCAGAATTCACAATGTTAGAGTTTTATCAGGCCTACAAGACTTATAGAGACCTGATGAAACTTACCGAAGAGATGCTGTCCAGTCTGGCCATGGAAGTGACTGGATCATACCGATTGCCGTATGGAGACAGAGAGGTTGATCTCACACCTCCTTGGCCGTGCATCACTGTTAAAGAATCGCTTTTGGAAAATGGTGTCCTGAAAGAACATGAACTGGAAGACAGAAACGCCGTTTTTATAAAGGCCATGGAGATGGGCATACCTGTAAACAAAACTGACTCCCTGGGTAAACTGCTAATGGCCATATTTGACGAAGTGGTCGAATCCAGCTTGTGGGGGCCAGTTTTTATAAGCCAATACCCTGTGGAAGTTTCGCCTCTGGCACGTAGAAATGAGGAAGATCCAACTGCTACGGACAGGTTTGAACTCTATATCTGCGGTCGCGAGATGGCCAACGCATTCACGGAGTTGACGGATCCCGTAGACCAACGAAACAGGTTCGAAGACCAGGTCAGAGCGCGTCAGGCCGGAGATGAAGAAGCGCACTTCCTTGATGAAGATTTTCTTCGAGCTCTCGAGTATGGTATGCCGCCCGCCGCGGGAGAAGGCTTGGGTATCGATCGTCTGGTAATGCTATTGACTAACGCTCAATCAATTCGTGAAGTAATCCTCTTTCCTCATATGAGGCCTGAAAAAGGGCTTGAATGAAACTGCCACTAGAACTTCGGGTTGGCCTTCGTTACATTAGGGCTAGACGCAAACAAGCTTTTATTTCAGTTATCAGCGGATTTGGCGTTTTGGGTGTCATGCTCGGCGTCATGACGTTGATAATTGTCCTTGGTGTGATGAACGGATTTGAGCGTGACCTTAAAGATAAAATATTAGGCACGGTTTCCCATATCGTGGTCATGAACAATTCCACAAGGTCGATCCAGGAATGGAACAAGGTTATGGGCAGGATCAGGGCTTTGGATGGGATCAATGCCGTAACCCCATACATTTACGGTCAGGCGATGCTTTCGTCTAGAGGCAGAGTCAGAGGAGTAATAGTCAGAGGAATAGACCCAAATTCAGCTCCTCAAGTTATTTCCATTTCCAAGTATATGGAAAAAGGTTCACTAAAGGGCCTGGACTCCGCAAACAAGGCTGAGAAGGGTGTTATAATAGGAAAAGAACTCGCCACTGCAAATGCCCTCCGGGTTGGGGATTCCGTGCAGTTGATATCTCCACAGGGGAAAAGGACACCCATCGGCGCTATTCCGAGGGTCCAAAATTTCAGAATTGTAGGCATTTTTAAGTCGGGTATGTATGAATTTGATTCCAATCTGGTCTACATGGGTTTAGAAGAAGCTCAAAAATTTTTCGAAATGGGCTCAGGCGTTACAGGGATCGAGGTGAACTTAAAGAATATTTATGATGCGCCTAAAATAGCTTCCCGAATCGAATCCATTCTTGGAGCCCCCTATTGGACCAGAACATGGAAAGACATGTACCGAAATTTGTTCAGCGCCTTGAAGCTTGAGAAAATCGCCATGTTCATCATCCTAACTTTTATTGTTTTGGTGGCGGCTTTCAACATCATAATTTCTCTTATCATGCTGGTCATGGAAAAGAGTAGGGATATTGCTATACTTAAGTCGCTTGGAGCGACATCCGATCGCATAATGAGAATTTTTGTGGTCCAGGGGATGATTATAGGATGCGCCGGAACCGCACTTGGTGTGACTGCTGGGCTGATTGGTGGATGGCTACTCGCCAAATACCCTTTCATAGAACTGCCTGAGGAGATCTATACAATCTCAACACTCCCAATCGCGATATATCCCGTTGATGTAGTAATAATCTCCATAGTAGCTGTCACCATATGTTTCCTCGCAACTCTTTACCCTTCCTACCGGGCGGCTCGCCTAGAACCGGCGGAGGCGCTCCGATATGAATGATGCGTGTATCTATAATGTCTCCGATTTACACAAGGTTTACTTTAATCCAGTCGGTGACATTGAGGTTTTGAAGGGCGTATCGTTGCTGGTTAAGCATGGTGAAAGTGTAGCAGTGACTGGCCCATCAGGAGTTGGGAAAACCACACTACTACACGTGCTTGGGTTATTGGACGAACCTACCTCTGGGACAATTTTTATCGATGGGACCAACGTAGGGGAACTGGGCGAAATCGAGCGGGCAAAACTGAGGAACAAGCGAATCGGATTTGTGTTCCAGTTTTTTCAACTGCTTCCAGAATTCTCAGCCATAGAGAATGTAATGATGCCCGGTCTAATTGCAGGCTTGACGCCTGGAAAATTGCGATCCAGAGCCGAACAACTCTTAATCGATGTCGGCCTCTCCGATCGGATGAGGTACCGTCCTGGTCAACTCTCGGGTGGAGAGCAGCAACGGGTTGCCATAGCACGGGCTTTGGTAATGGAACCTGACGTAATCCTCGCAGATGAGCCTACTGGCAACCTGGATCCGGAGACTGGCGCCGAAATAGAAAATATGCTTAAAAATCTCAACCTGAAACAAAAGACCTCCCTGATAGTTGTAACGCATAAAGATACGTTGGCTAAGGCTATGAATCGGCGGGTGTCAATCTGTGCAGGCAGGATAGAGGAGCTTCAATGAACAAGGCCCTCTTGATTTGCTTTATCGTCCTATCGCTCATAACGTTTTCAACCGATTCCCAAGCAAAGAAAGTCGAAAAGATCATCGTTTTCCCCTTCAAAGTGGTAACGAAAGGTCTTAAAGCTAAAAACTACAGCAATGAGTTAGCGGGAGCCTTAGCGGCTGAGCTTACGAGGGACGGTGACATCGAGGCTATACCGGGGGCTCCTTTTGTCTCGGCTGTTCAAGACAAGAAAGTTGACCCCCAACGGTTGATTAGAATAGCAGAGAGGAGCGGCGCTCAAGCTGTTATTTATGGCGTTGTCACAGAACTTGATGATGGTCTGTCCGCTGAAGTAAATGCCTTGCTGGCTGAACCCGGAGCCAAGCCAAGATTTTTTTCGGCTACAGGACGTGATTTCAAGGACCTAGCCAGCAAGATGAAAGAGGTTGCCAACGACATTGGGGGAACTGTTCTTGAGCGGCCCAAGGTAGGTGAGATCAAAATTGAGGGTAATAAAAGAATTCAGCGTGAAGCCATTCTTAACAAGATGGAATTGAAAACTGGGTCGCCATTCAGCAAAAGCGCTCTGAGTGATGATATTCGTTCAATTTATTCAATGGGTTATTTTGACGATGTCCAGATCAAAGCTGAAGAGAACCCCAAAGGGGAGATGGACCTCTACGTAACCTTGAAGGAGAGGCCATCAATAAAAACTATCAATATCGAAGGCAACAAGGTTTTCTCAAAGGATGAAATTCTTGACGCATTGACGACCAAATCATTCACTGTAGCGAGTCTACAGAAAATTCGTGATGATGTTGCCAAAATTAAACAAATGTATGAAAAGGAAGGCTATTACCAACCGAAAATTGAATATGACCTCAAGGAACTGACTCCTAGTGAAGCCACTCTCACCTTCAAAATTGACGAAGGCAACAAGAGCTATTTGACCGACATAGAGCTGGAGGGCCAGTCCAAGCTCCCAGCAAAAGATATTAAAAAAATCATGAATGTCAAAGAAAAGAGCTGGTTCTGGTTTTTGGATGAATCTGGCACCTTCACTAGAGAAAAGCTCGAAGAGAATCGAATGCGCATAATTGCCTACTATCTTGAACATGGTTTTATAAATGTACAGGTTGGAGCCCCCAAGATAACTATTGTAGGCAACCGGGTTAAGGTTACTTATCCTATCAGGGAAGGGGACAGGTTTCAGGTCAGGAAGGTCGATGTCGAGGGAGATCTCGTCATCCCTGCTGATCAGCTCAAGGCAAATCTTGAATGCAAGCCGCACACATGGTTCAAGCGATCTGCCCTGGCTGACGATATCAAAACCATTACAAAGCTCTATAACAACCTTGGATACGCTTACGTTGACGTTGAACCAATTCAGAAAATCAATGAGAAATATAATTTTGTAGATCTCATTTTTAAAATTACCAAGGGTGAGAAAATTACTATAGAGCGCGTCGACATCTCCGGTAATGATAGGACACGAGACAAAATTATCAGGCGCGCACTGACAATTGCTGAAGGGGACATATACAATGCAGACAGCTTCGAAGCTACCAAGAATAACCTCGAAGCCATGGATTTTTTTGAAGCAGTGAAGCTTAAAACTTCGCCAGGGTCTCGCCCCGATACTATGAACGTTACTGTCGAAGTTATTGAAAAGAAAACTGGTTCTTTAGCCGCAGGTCTCGGATATTCTTCTCAGGACGGGGCGATGGGGAACATCGACCTGAAAGAGAGGAACCTCTTTGGCTTAGGAATCGTTGCTAATGCAAAGGCCAATCTATCTGCCCGTCGAAGCAACTATGAAGGATCTGTAACGTATCCCTGGTTTCTGGACTATCCGGTCTCTGTAAGCGCGAGAGGATACCAGTCTCTCCAGAGTGAATTACAATACGTCCGCGACAGTAACGGGGGAAGTTTGTACCTGTCATACCCGTTGTACGGGCGTTGGTCGATGTCTACTGGTTTTGCCAGGGATTCCAGCAAACTCTCCGGCTTTCAACAAATGTTTGCTCAGTCGGTAATCGCATATTATGCGAAATATCATACTAGCGCTCGCAAGTATCTGAATGTTTCGGAGAATTCTATTTCGTTCAACATTGGGAGAGATACCAGAAATAATTCAGTCATACCTACCGCTGGAACAAAGCTCACTTTTGGGGCCAGGATTTCTGGTTTCGGTGGTGATGTAGCTTTTTCGAGTTATTACACAGAAGGTATCTATTACAAGTCCCTGTTTTGGAGAGCTGTTTTAAAGCTTAGGGCCAATGCGTCCATGTTAACTGAATATAATGGTGATCCGATACCGTTTGATCGCAGGATTTTGCTGGGAGGAATTCAGAGTATAAGGGGATATAAGGTAGGAGAAATTGGGCCACGTGACAGATACGGCAATGTCATGGGAGGAGATAGAGCCATGTTTTCCAACGTGGAGTGCCTCTTCCCGCTGGTAGATAGTTTAAAACTCAATGGAGTGGTGTTTTTTGACGCGGGAAATGCATGGAATGTCGAGAATAGCCCATTCATGAATGATCTCAAAGCTGGCGCAGGTGTAGGTGTCAGATGGATATCCCCAATGGGGCCACTTAGAATAGAGTACGGCTGGAAACTTAATCCATTGAGAGGTGAAGATCCTGGAGCTTTTGCCTTTGCCATGGGGCAACTATTCTGATAGAGAATCAATCGGGTTTTAACCCGCTTCCTCAATTTTGCAAACCTGGAAAGCAACAACTAATGAAATTTCGAAAGGAGTCTACTTGATGACCCGCCAGAGCGTATTTACAGGCTTACTTGCCACAATAGTCCCTATTTTTGTCGTGGGAACATGTTTGGCCCAACAGCAACCACTAACGATTGCTTACGTCGATTTGCAGCAGTTTCAGGCAAAATCGAAGCGCATTCAGGAGATGCAGAAAAAGTTCTCTGAACTGAATAACATTAAGAGAACAAGTCTTGAAAAAAAACAGAGCGAATTGAAAGCTCTTTCCGACCAGCTTCAAAAACAAGGCCCCATGCTCAAGGAAGAAACGCGGAACGAGAAAATAAAAGAGATCGGGATGAAAGAAATGGAACTGAAACTGGCTCAAAAGCAGGCGGAAACGGAACTGCAAAATGAAGCCAGAGCTCTTGATGAGTCCATGATGCGCGACCTGATCAAAATAATTGGCACGCTGAGAAAACAGAAACATCTTTCTCTGATACTCAATTCAACTAGCGCTATTTTGTCGGCTGACGATTCTCTAGACATTACTGATGAAGTGGCCAAGCTGTATGATGCTAGCGCAGGATCAAAATCAGCCGCTCCGGAAAAGGGCAAACCAGCGG
>JBMFSZ010000216.1:0-6399 GCA_049967315.1 Desulfomonilaceae bacterium | reverse complement strand
TTACAATAGTTGCACTTGATGTTACAATCGGGGGCCACAGGTAAGTGGACCCTGGCATAAGTATGTTTAGCCTCAGCGTTAAAGCACGGATGAGTTTTAGTATTCATTGGTTGGTTCATGGGTAACTCCTTCATGATGGCGCCCCTCATGTAAAAACGGTCAGATGTAGGTATAACCGATAGGCGACCGATCTTGAGCGGACTGCATCATAACATTGACAATTGTATCGAAAAGGCCATGAGCGCCCTTGTAGCCCAAGTGACAAATTCTCTGCGCTCCGAAACGGTCGTGAATCGGAAAGCCCAACCTTACCAGAGGCACACCCAATTTTCTCGCAAGTTTATATCCTTTGCTCGACCCAAGAAGCAGGTCCGGATCCAATTCCGAGGCTGCTTCCTCGATATCGTAAAAATCCACATTGTCCATGGTCTTAGGAGATTCATCCAGAATCTCTTCTGTCACCGCTTTGATCGCATTTTTAAAAAGGGGGCTTCTGGAGCCAGTAGCGCAAAGTAACGGCTTGACACCAATTTCAGTCAAAAAAGACGCCAGGCCAACTACCATGTCGGGATCGCCATAGATTATAGCTCTCTTACCCGAAACATATTTGTGGCCATCCACGTACGAATCAATCAATCGTCCTCTTTCAAGTTTATGTTCAACAGACAATTTTCTACAAGAAATCTTTTCCAGTTCATCCATGAAAAAGTCAGTTTCCCTGAGTCCTATGGGGGTCCCCAATCTCCTGGCGGGGACATCGAATTTGTCTGTCAATACGTTGGCAGGCGACACGGAATCTACCAGGCATCTACCAAATTCTATTGAACCGACAGCGCTTCCCATAGCCTTGACTCTGGTGATCGGTGTCCCACCGGACGGGATTTTCCTGTATTCAGCCACGGCAGGAGCGTCAAGAGTCTCAGAAATGTCCGGCAGGATTATGGGATCGAGACCGAAGTCCTTAACAATCTTGTTCAAATATCGAGTATCCGCTGGAGACACGAAGCCCGGGAAAAGGTTCAGGGATGCCTCGCTGTCTCCGACATTCGACGCCATTTGATCTACGATTGCCCTGACAGCTCTCTGAAAGCCGTCAGCATGAGACCCTGAGTAACTCGGAGTGGAAACGTTAACAATGACAGGATTTCCATGACACTGCAACTCGTCTGCAAATTCGTCCCGGAATTCCCTGATCAGCCTGGCTGTGTCGTCGCCGATCGTTTCTGTCAGGCACGTAGTAGCTATCCCGATGAGTTTACAGGGATACTTGGCCATCACGTTTCTTAGACCGAGCTTCAAATTCGGACCGCCACCATATATAGCGTGCTTCTCGCCCAGAGACGACGAAGCTATGTCCACGGGTTCCCTAAAATGGCTGATAACGTAACGCCTCATGTATGTTGCGCATCCCTGCGACCCATGGAGAAAAGGGACCGAGCCCTCAACTCCCTTGAAAGCCAGGCATGCTCCCAGAGGCGCACACTGTTTGCAACTGTCCGTAGTGGCTACGTACGGTTCTTTTTCAGTTTTGAACGGCTTTACTTTCATGACGCGCATCCATTTCGTAGCTTTTGGACAAATACGCCCGTTTTCTTGGAGTGAAACGCCACACCGGGCTCATAACCGTTGAGTAAACTTCTTTTGCAAAATTCAGCATTCCCGCGAAGCCTTCGAGCGCTTCCTTCCTTTCGTGGTTGTGGTCGCAGAAGCCAACGCCGAGTTTATACGCTATGGGGCGTTCCTTGACTCCTCCAACGAATATGTCTACATCCTTTTCCTGGAGGAATGATGAAAGCTCGAGCGGGTTGGAATCGTCAACAATTATTGTGCCCGGATCCGTAATTTCGTGGAGTTCCTTATAATCTTCTTCCGTGCCTGTCTGGGACCCAACCAGTTCCACGGTCATGCCCAGGTGTCTGAAAGCTTTCACCAGCGAAAAAGCCTTGAACGCTCCTCCTACGTAAATAGCCGCCTTCTTTCCTTCCAGGGCTTTCCTGTATTCTTTCAACTTTGGGTATAGCTCCGTCAGTTCCTCCCGAACCAGAGCTTTGGCATTTTCAAGGATTTGTGGATTGCCTTCCTTAAAAAAGTTAGCTACCTGGTAAAGCGAATCCGCCATGTCTTCTACGCCAAAATATGAAACCCGCAAAAAAGGAATGCCGTATTTTTCTTCCATCATTTTGGCCAGGTCTATCGTGGATCCTGAACACTGTACGAGATTCAAAGCTGCCCCGTGCGCGCGGCGCAGGTCATCAACCCTGCCGTCTCCGGTAATATTTGCGACGACCTGCACCCCCATACGTTCCAGATATTCCCGCACGATCCATATTTCACCTGCAAGGTTGAAGTCGCCAAGAATATTGACGCTGAAAGGACTGATGCCGTCGACCGGTCCAGTTCCTACAAGTTTGAACATGGCTCTACAGGCCGCATTGTAACCAGCCCTCTTATTGCCCTTAAAACCTTCCGACTCAACAGGAATCACGGGGATGCCCTTTTCCTGTTCAACCTTCCTGCACACTCCCGCCAGATCATCACCTATGATCCCGACTATGCATGTTGAGTAAACGAACGCGGCTTTTGGCTTGATGCGGTCTGTCAATTGCACAAGGGCCCTGTATAACTTGTCTTCACCACCAAAGATAACGTCACTTTCCTGAAGATCTGTCGAGTAGCTGTGCCGATGGAGCTCAGGTCCAGATGACAATGCTCCCCTGATATCCCAAGTATATACTGCGCAGCCGATAGGGCCGTGTACAAGATGGAGGGCGTCGGTTATAGGGTATAGTACCACCCTGGAGCCGCAGAAAACACAGGCTCTCTGACTTACCGCACCCGCCAGACTCTCCTTGTCACAGGTGATCTGAAAAGGCTCTTCGCCTTTCCGATGGACCTGATCTTTTCGTTCCGCAAATATTGTTTCTGCCATTTCAGGGAACCTTCCCTTCGATAATTTCATGCCAGGAGATAAGACTCCGCAGGTTTACCATCCTCAAGAGCGTCCAGAATCTCATCTACGACTTCCTCGCTGTTGACCGTACGGTACCAGTATCCCTGAGGATAGATGATCATCACCGGGCCTTCCTCGCAAAGCTTTAGACAACCGGTGCTGGAAACCATGGCGTTGAGCCCGCGGTCGGCAAGCTCTTCTTCAAGGTATGGGATGAGCCGCAGGGATTCCTTTTTTATGCATTTGCCTTTGGCTTCTGTGCCGCGAAAACTTGCACAGACGAATATATGATAGTCAGGTTTATTCATGTGAAATCTCCTTGTATTACTCCTACATGACGAGTTCGAAACTTTCTTCAGGGGCGTCCCGGTCCTGTCGATCCAGAATTGCATCGAGGATTTTTTCCAGCAGGCGCATGCCACCACGGTAGCCGACGGTCGGGAAGTAGCTGTGACCAATACGATCCAGAATCGGGAAACCGAACCTTACCAGAGGAATATCTTCGTCCCGGGAGATGTATTTCATGTATGTGTTGCCCATAAGCAAATCGACTGGATCATTCTTGATCCACTGATGAAGCAGAAACATGTCTCCAGGCGCCTTTACGTTTACCGGGTAAGGCGAATCCCTTGTAAGTTCCAGAATCCGCGTTTCAAATTTCTTTCCCGGTGTCCCTGTAACGACATGAACAGGCCACATATCGATGGATACGAGAAATTCGGCCAATGCAACCAACTGGTCCGGATCCCCAGCCAGAGCGACCTTCTTCCCGTAGAAGTACTGGTGCATGTCCGTAACGATATCCAGTAACTGTCCCCGTTCGTGGTTGATACTATCGGGCACTGTTACCCCAAGTGTTTTACGCAATGTGTCAACAAATTGGTCAGTCGCCTTGAATCCAATCGGGAGATCCAGAATTTCACACGGAACATTACATTTTGTATCAAGCGCCCGCGCCGCTGGACTTGAAGCCAGCCGTCCCAGACCGATAGTAGCCAGGCTGTCACCTGTCGATTTGAGGGCTTCTACTGTTACACCTCCTGGAGGAAACATTTCGTACTTGCCGGTTTGTGGACGATTGAGCACTCCGGATGTGTCCGGAAACATCACGACACGCACACCCATCATCTTAGCCAGACGCTTGATCTCCTCCATGTCGGACGGCTCTACATAACCAGGAATAATGTTTATCTGATCAAGCTTCTGGCCGGTGGATTTTGCAAAATAGTCCACCATTGCCTTGGTCATGTTTGCAAAACCGGTCACATGGGTTCCAACGTAACTCGGTGTGTTAACATGGATTACGTATTTGCCCCGGGGGATTTTTCCTTCAGCCTCAGCCTTGCTCGTAATCTGGGGAATGTCATCACCGATCGTCTCAGAAAGACACGTTGTGTGAACAGCGATGACCTCGGGTTCGTAAATGGTGAAGATATTGTCTATAGCCTGCACCAGGTTGGCCTGCCCACCGAAAACGGAAGCTCCTTCGGTAAATGAACTGGTTGCGGCCATCACAGGTTCCTTGTAATGACGTGTAAGTGTGCTCCTGTGATATGCGCAACATCCCTGGGAGCCGTGACTATGTGGAAGGCAACCGTGGATGCCAAGAGCGGCGTACATTGCGCCAATAGGCTGGCACGTCTTTGCCGGGTTAATGGTCAAGGCGCTTCGTTCGGTAACTTCTTTTGGAGTATGTCTCAGTAACATTGGTCAATTCCTTCCCTTTGATCAATCGCAGGCGTATTTTGCAGCAAGCTCAGGGCTTTCCTGCCATGGAGCCTTCAGACTTTTCCACACCCTGCTGTTGACCATTCTGTCAATCTCCCGATAAAAATTGATCGCCCCCTTGAATCCTGCGTAGGGTCCGCCGGAATCATAACTGTGGAGCTGTTTCATCGGGATTCCTTTCTTTTGGATAGCGAATTTCTCCTTGATGCCTGCGCAAAAAATGGCAGGTTTGTAAATTTCAATCAGTTGTTCGGATTCATATTGGCTGATGTCGTCAATTACCAGGCTCCGGTCGGACATCTCCCGCATCATGCCGTCGTAGTCCTTGAACCTGAAACCTTGTTCCTCGAGTTTTTTGAGTTGTTCCTCTGTTTTACGAGGCCGAAATCTTGCCGGGTCAGGGTGTACCTCCAATTCCTCAATGTTCCGGCTGTCCGCGTCCACCTTGATGGATGGGAGCACACCTCGGCCTTCGTAGTCATCACGATGCGCAAATTCGTATCCTGCGGAAATAGTCTTCATTCCAATTTCCTTGAACAATTCCTGGTAATGATGCGCCCTGGAACCACCTACGAAGAGCATTGCGATTTTCCCTTCACATCTGGACCTGACTTCTTCCCTGACCTTGAGCACTTCCGGCATCTCTCTGGCTATAACTTCTTCAACCCGTTGCTTGAGTTCCTCATCCTCAAAATAGTTGGCTATCTTTCGTAGTGATTTTGCGGTAGCCTGGGCTCCAATAAAATTGATCTTGATCCATGGTATCCCAAACTTGGTTTCCATCATCTCCGCCACATAATTGATCGAGCGGTGACACATGATTGTGTTCAGGTCTGCTGTATGGGCGCTTGCAAACTGGTCATAGGTTGAATTTCCGCTGAACGTTGAAACTACCGTGATTCCGCAATAATTCAGAATGCGGTCAATTTCAAAAGCGTCACCTCCAATGTTATATTCGCCTAGCAGGTTGATCTTGTATTTGCCTTCTTTGACGTTGTCATTCAGGCCGACAACATTCTTGAAGATACCGTTATTGGCTATGTGGTGACCGGCTGACTGGCTGACACCCTTGTAACCTTCACAACTGAACCCGAAAACGTTTATCCCCAGTTTTTCCTTCATTTCGCGGGCGACCGAATGCACATCGTCACCAATGAGACCAACAGGACAGGTTGAAAAAATGCTTATCGCCTTGGGCTTGAACAGGTCGTAGGCCTCCTGTATGGCCGCACGTAGCTTCTTCTCGCCTCCAAAAACTATGTTTTCTTCCTGCATGTCGGTCGAAAAACAGTACGTCATGAAATTTGCGTCTCCCGGCCCATCAGGTCGGGTCTGGTTTCGCCGTGTCAGCCAACTGTAGAAGCCGCATCCTATCGGTCCGTGGGTTATATTCACTATGTCCCTGGTAGGTCCCAGGATGACTCCCTTACATCCTGCGTAAGTGCAACCTCGCTGAGTAATTATCCCTGGAATCGTTCTCGTGTTAGCGCCAATTTCCGGCATTTCTTCTTCGTCTGAAACTTTGTTTACAATGATCTGCTTGGCCCGTTTACGGGCAACTTTGGTCGGATACTTTTTCAGCAGTTCCTGTTTGACTTCCTGGGGATCTATTTGTTCGCATTCAACCGGAATATTTTCATTCAAAGCCTTCATCGTTTTCTCCTGAGAGAGATTGTGTTTAAAATTCATCCAGGACTTTATCTCCACCTTCACCTGTCCTG
>JBMFSZ010000215.1:0-6414 GCA_049967315.1 Desulfomonilaceae bacterium | reverse complement strand
GGTTCTGTGACAATGCGCAGTTAAAGTTTTACGAAGGTGGATTGACACCTTGGTATTACTTTGTAATAATGATCTCTTGGATCGATGAACCTATCGAAGAAAGCCTTCAAATATGAAAAAGGAAAAGCAGGATATTATTACGTTTAAGGTCCCTGAATCATTAGTAGAAGCTATGAAGGGGATTCCGAACAGGTCAGAGTTTATCCGCACAGCGGTTGTTGCGGCACTGGACAGCGTGTGCCCATTGTGTCGTGGCGCCGGTGTCATAATGCCTACACAGCGCCGTCATCTGGAAATTTTCATGGCGGACCATCATTTGGAAGAATGCCATACCTGCAACGCTGTACATCTGGTATGCGAACACAACTCACAAGCGGTGTTGATTGATAAAGAATCTGGATGAAAAATTAACAAATTTTCCCAACAAAAGATCTTATGGAGGTAATTCCGAATGTACAAACGCTTGTTTCTGAATTTATTTGCTGTTTTACTGATCATCTTTCTTGGAGTTCCTGCTAGACCGGAAGTCAACTCACAAGACAAAGTCAAGGTGTTCGTAAGCATCGAGCCCGTCGCGTTTTTTGTCAAACGTGTGGCCGGGCCTTTAGCCGAAGTGAGTGTGCTCGTAGGTCCAGGTCAGGAACCACACACATTTGAACCCACGCCCAAGTTGATCGCCAAATTGTCGAAAGCTCAAGTCCTCTTCACGCTGGGTTTTCCTTTTGAACAGACTCTAGCTAAAAAGGCTGGCTCGGCTCTGGGCAAGTTGCGGGTTGTTGATCTGCAGCAGGGCATAAAACTTAGACACGGTTCGAGCGAGGAAGAAGAACATGATCGGGACGCCAGACCAGAACATGGCCTTCATCATGAGGCCGGTGCGTTTGATCCCCACACTTGGTTAAATCCACGACTTGCCAAAATTCAGGCCAAGACCATCGCTGACACGCTTGAACAAATAGATCCGGCTCATCGTTCGACATATGAAGATAATCTGGGAAAATTTCAAGCTGATCTGGACAAGATTGACGATCAACTCAGAAGTTCACTGGCGCCAGCAAAAGGAAAAAGTTTTTTCGTGTTTCATCCAGCCTTTGGTTACTTCGGTGATGAATACGGACTCAAACAGGTAGCGGTGGAAATGGAGGGCAAAGAACCTACTGCCAGGCAATTGGCAAGGTTGATAGAAAAGGCCAAGGCCAGCAATGTCAGGGTAATCTTCGCTGAACCCCAGTTCCCTAAGAGAATAGCTCAAAAATTGGCTAAATCAATTGGTGGCGCAGTAATACTGATTGATGATCTATCTCCTGATTATCTTAACAATTTGAAAGAAGTTGCTGTGAGTCTGGAATCTGCGCTAAGAAACCAGTCCAAATAACCGCGTTGGATAGTGAGATCTCCCAAATGTCCGATTTGAAAGATTTGCCGGCTATTCATATGAAAGATGTGTATTTCTCCTACGGCTCTAATCTGGTCCTGGAAAACGTGAATATTGCGATCCCAAAAGGAGATTTTGTCTCAGTGGTGGGGCCTAACGGTGGCGGGAAGACTACGCTTCTAAAAGTGATGTTAGGTCTGCTGAAACCTTCACGAGGAATGACCCGGATATTCGGAGAAACTCCCGAAAGAGCTAGGACTCGCATAGGTTACATGCCCCAGCACTCACAATTGGACCCAGAATTTCCCGCAACTGTCCTGGACGTGGCGTTAATGGGGCGGTTAGGCCACGGAGGATTTTGGGGACGTTATTCGAAAAATGACAAGGAGATCGCAATTAATGCGATTGAATTAGTCGGCCTACAGAATTTTCGAAAAAAGCCTTTTTCTGCAATTTCTGGCGGGCAACGTCAGAGGCTTTTTATAGCGCGTGCGCTTGCGTGTGAACCAGAAATTCTCCTCCTTGACGAACCGACGGCCAATCTGGATGTGGTCATGGAAGGCGACTTATATGATTTGTTACATAGTCTCAATCAACGATTAACCATAATCATGGTATCCCATGACTTAGGGTTTGTTTCCAGCATTGTCAAAAGCGTGATCTGCGTCAAACGTAAAGTTCTCAGTCATCCTACCAGCGAAATCACCGGTGAAATAATTAACGACATCTATGGGTCGCCGATGAGAATTATTAGACACAACGGGGAGGGGAATTGCAGTTGTCAGATTTCCTGATCGACCTCCGGAACTATACTTTCCTGCAAAATGCTCTCCTGACCGGCCTGCTAGCCAGTGTGGCATGCGGTATGATCGGGACGTATGTGGTAGTGAGAAGGATTTCATACATAGCCGACGGGATAGCCCATACCGTGCTGGGAGGAATGGGAGCAGCTCTCTATTTGAACAGAGTGCACGGCTGGCACGGTTTGGTTCCGTTGCATGGCGCCGTTGTAGCAGCCATAATTGCAGCGTTGGTTATTGGCTTTGTCAGTCTGCGAGCAAAACAACGGGAAGACACTGTTATTAGCGCTCTCTGGGCGGTGGGAATGGCAATCGGCATAGTCTTTATTTCCAGGACTCCTGGTTATAATGAAGATCTGATGGGGTACCTCTTTGGCAATATTCTCATGGTTTCTGCCAGTGACCTCTGGATGTTAACGGGGTTGGACGTGGTGATTGTTGTCCTGAGCGTGGGTTTTTACAACCAGTTTTTGGCGGTCTGCTTCGACCAGGAATTTGCCGCGTTAAGAGGACTCAGAGTGGAGGTATTTTATCTTCTATTATTGGGGTTGGCTGCCCTGACGGTGGTCCTGCTTTCCACGGTTGTTGGGATAGTGATGGTAGTGGCGATGTTGACACTCCCAATAGGGATTGCAGCCCTTTTTTCGCGAACCCTTTGGGGTATGATGGCAGTGTCAACAATTCTTTGCGCGGTATTTTCAACGTCGGGGCTTGCTATCAGCTATGGACCTGATTTACCAGCCGGCGCCACTACCATTATTCTGGCCGGCGCAGCGTATTTGGCTTGCATAACTTTCAAATGGGTCTGGAACCTCTATGTGTAGTGGGAATTGATGCAGTGCCAAGATGGGCATGACCTGCGATCTGTTATGGATAATAAGTCAGGCAAGTTTCTTTGCATTGTTTCAAACATTCCAACGGCAAAAGGCCGCCGGTCACCCTCCAAACAAAAAACTAGAATTGGAAAATCACAAATGAAAGTTCGAACGGTTCTGAACCAACATCAAGAATACAAAATCAATTAGCAAGATGCGCAAGTGGAAATTGTCAGCGTTGCACAAATGTGATTGACGTATATCACGGTAGGGTCAGATAACCTCATGATTTTCTGCTTATGGGTTTCGACCATCGACCAACACCCAAACGCAAAAGCGGAGAGAATTTACGCCCATGCCCTGGTGAGATTATCCTCACAGCAAAAATCTCACACCATAATTAACTGAAACAGCGTCCCTAGAATGTCCAGCTTCTGACTGGCTGTGAACTTCTGTTGTTGTTTGCCTTCCGCCGTGGTGAGTTGAATGCTCATCCATATCCCTCCTCCAAACTTGCAGGGTCTAGACTAAAACCCGTTCATGCAACTAACAACCTTTTCTCTCAGTTTCTGTCCAGATTTGGCTGAAACACTATAAATGGGAAAGGGCTGCTGCCACATAACTTCTAAAGGACTTTTTCGTAATAATGGTAACCACCAGTCCCGAAAGATTTGTAGCCCAGAGAATCAAGAGTTTTACAGAAGTCTCGATTTACAGGAAACTAGCGTGCTTCTAGCCATATTGTCCGTGCCTTTCTTTCATCATTACATTGAGCCGCATTTCAGTCGTTTTTGCTTGACTTTTGCTTAGCGGCTCAGGTAGTAAAAACAGTGCATATTTTCCAAAGGAGAACAAAAAGGCAGAGATGAACGATTCTGACGGTCCTAGTTGTAACAGAATAAACCCGCAGAGATCCTTGTCTACTAAAATCAAAAAACCTGGATCGTTTACCAGGCCCTCGGCGGAAATCGAGGTCAACCACCGTTAATCTGATTTGATTGATCACCTCCGCCGCGTTCCTGTGCGGTTCAGTTCAGGAGGTGTATCATGAAACTAAAAGAACCAACCCCGATCAACCCTATCTTTCCTGTCATGTTAGAAACGGCCGCATTTTTTTTCGCTGTTTTCTTTCCTGCCGCTCGTACGCCATTCTTGGCCATTCAAGGTTTGAAGATCTTATCTGCCTTGGCATCAAGCGCCAACCAATCTGGAAAACGCTCGTCCCCTTAAGCCTCAACAGCTTTCTTCATGATCCCACAGGGTAACGAGAAACCTATCCCTGTTGGCAATTGTAACAATGTTTTTTTTCGGGTCTCTCGAAAGAGGTCCTAGATGCATCTGCGCTTTGCGGCCCTGTAGCCAATTAGCCAGATTTAGCAGATCGGAGGCTAGAAATGTACTTTTTAAGCAAGAGTATCCACGTTGCGAATCGTTTCTGGAAAAGGTTTATGGTTTTTTTGGCTGTAGTCGGACCAGGTATGATCGTCATGGTGGCGGACAACGATGCAGGTGGTATCTCCACTTATGCAGTAACCGGGTCCAAATACGGATTTGGCCTATTATGGATGTTTATAATCCTTCTCCCTATGGCTTATTACGTTCAAGAAATGACTGTCCGCCTTGGGGCTGTGACAAAAAGGGGTCACGCTGAAGCCATTTTCAATGGGTTTGGGCCGTTCTGGGGATGGTTTTCATTAACCGACCTGGCAATAGTTAACTGGCTTACCCTGATTACCGAGTACATCGGCATGACTGAGGCGGGAGTTATCTTGGGAATACCGCCTCTATACACCTACTTGGGCGTTACGCTTATCCTGTTTGCAGTCGTGATTTCTGGACAGTATTGGACTTTTGAAAAACTCACCCTGTTCTTTTGTCTCTTTAACCTCGTTTATATACCAGCCGCATTTTGGGCGATGAACACTCCAACCGCGCCAGGATGGAGTGAGGTAATGAAGGGTTTTTACAATCCGAATCTAAAGGGTGGACTGACTGGAGATTTGATCTTCATAGTTTTGGCCAACATTGGCACTACAATTGCCCCATGGATGATTTTTTTTCAACAGAGCGCTGTTGTCGACAAGGGCATGGACGTTCATGATGTGAAATTTGGTCAGCTTGACACTCTATTTGGGTCGTTTATCACGTGTTTGGTCGCAGTTTTCATAATTATTTGCACGGGAGCTGTTCTCTATTACCATGATCCGCAGATTATCATTGAAGACGCCAAACAGACAGCTGAAGCCCTCGTCCCGCTGCTACCCGAAGGTCGAGGGGATTTGGCTAGGAAACTCTTCGCTATAGGTCTTTTCGACGCCGGATTTCTCGGGGCCTTGTGCATTTCGCTGTCTTCCTCCTGGGCCGTTGGAGAGGTTTTTGGGTGGGCTCATTCTCTAAATCGTAATGTCAAAGAAGCGCCCTGGTTCTACGTGGTCTATTTGCTGATGCTACTTACGTCCGGGGCGGTGGTCTTTGTCCCTGGAGCGCCGCTAGTCACAATCACGATGTTCGTACAGGTCATAGCTGTCACATTGTTGCCAGCAGCTTTAATATTTCTTCTGTTACTTCTCAATGACAGTTCTGTCATGGGTGATATGGTAAACACCAAATGGCAAAATATAACAAATTGGGCCATCGTGATTCTCGTAACCATCATGTCTACGCTGTTAGGCGTTCAGACGCTTTTCCCCAAACTTTTTGAATGATTGCGAGGTAACATAATGACAACATATAACTCGATCTCATCCGCAACGGCGACGCTACGTTATAATGGAGACTATCACCTTTTCTATTTTTCTGAGCTCCTCAGGCGTCCAGTTTGTGCTGGAACTGTCAAGAATCGTTTGGGCAAACTGACCGATCTAGTTTTTTCTTTAATTGAACCGTATCCACAGGCAGTCGGGATATACATTGAACATGGGTGGGGTAAGCCAACCGAATTTGTTCCCTGGGACAAAGTTCTAAAAATCCGAGAAGAGGCGATCTTTGTCGAGTCGCCAGAAGGATCCGAACAATATCCACCTTTCGTAGACCAACCGGGATGGATACTTCTCGATGAACATTTGATGGGGAGGTCTGTACTGGACACAGATGGACGCAAAGTTGAAGTTGTAAATGATGTTTGTCTTGTGTATGGCAAAGGGAGAATGTTGTTGGTAGATGTGGACATCTCGTTCAACGGCTTCTTACGCAGATTGGGTTTACGCAGGGTCAAATGGATCAAAAATCACCTAATATCTTGGAAATATGTCCAGCCTCTCTCGCTAGAGGATGTGGTTTCAACCGACCGTGTTTCGCTATCCCTGACGCGTAAAGAACTCCTTGATTTGCCTAGTGAAGACCTTGCTGACGTACTTGAAGAACTTACAGGTAACGAACAACTCGCTGTATTCAGTTCTCTGGATTCAGAAAAGGCCGCAGAGAC
>JBMFSZ010000214.1:0-6456 GCA_049967315.1 Desulfomonilaceae bacterium | reverse complement strand
CAGCTTTTGGAAAAAAGCGCAAAAAACAAGGACATCCGGCATGTTGTGAACGTGAATCAAATCATACCGATGCTTAAAACTTAATTTGTTGACCAGCCAAAACATGAAAAAAATGGACATTCCCCAATCAACCAGATGGCCGAATTTCTCCCTGCGCCTTCTTGTCATGGGTAGAGGGTAGACTCCAATTCGATCATCCCGAGATTGGGGCGTCTCGTCCTCGGTAGCCAGACAGATTATGTCTACGAGGTAGCCGTCCTGAACGAGGTACTCCGCATACCGTCTGACCCGGATGTCTCTAGCGTAAACACTGTGAGTCAACATCAAGACGCGTTGAGGGGCCATATCTGAATCACCATCGTGAATAAAATTACAGGAACCGGTATAACCACTTGGGGATGTAGAAAACCCGTTTATTCAAAATTAGACCAGCGATTTGCGCTTCCACAGCCTTTAAACGGTTGATCGTAACATTCAAAACTTCCGCCTTGGTAGAATTAGCCTCAACAACTATTACAACCGAATCCACGGCGCTAGCGACGATATCGCTGTCGACAAACGGGATAACTGGGGGGGAATCCACCAGGACAAACTTGTAGCGGGTTCCCAATTCTTCAATAATTTTCCCCAGATTTTCCAGATAGGTTTCCACTCCAGACTGATGACTATCCAGAGAACTTACTCCTGCTGAAAGAACCGAGAACCCAAAATTTTCAATTTTCACAACAGCGTCCAGGGAGTGGCCACCGCCCTCAAGGAGATTGATCAAAGGTACTTTAGGAATTACCCCAAGGACTTCATGAAAAGCAGGTTTCCTCAGATTTGCTTCAATCACCACTGTTTCATCGGGTCCAAAAAGGCGGGCCATAGAGGCGGCCAATCCGAGAGTAACAGTTGTTACACCTTCCCCAAAGCGTGACGCCGTAATTTGGACAGCTTTGGGTTGCTTGGCGGCTTCAGCCTGGAACAAAGCCCACTGCAATCTATGCATCTGGTCAACGTGGGAAGACGCGAACAGCTTGATCATAACAGGGCCTTTCTCGTCAATAATATAAAATTATCATAACCTATGACAAGTTATACTGTCAATCTTATTTATTACATTAAATATTTAAAATAACATGTTGACACTTTTACATCTTTTTGCTAACATTCCATCCATAGTCGTATGCGGATGACTTTTACTGAAATTGTCTCGATGTCTTGATGCTCTGAGGCGGTTTCTGAGGAATTCGAAAGATGATAACCAGAAAAAAGACTCTCGAAATGGCCACTCCAAGGCGCACCGGCGACGAAGAGTCTGCCAGAACAGCGGAACTAGCGCCTGCTGTTTTGGATCGACTGGAGCTGGTGAGCCCACTGGACGATCTCGAGTTTGGTGAAACTGACACCGAGATTCAGGCCAGCCCGCTGGAGTTTTCGGAGGATCAGGAAAAGGCGCCGGAGCCAGAAAAGCCTGAAAAACCCTTCGATAAGCCCGACAAACCTGAGAAGCCTGAAAATCCGGTTGCAGAAAAACGCGGTCAGGAAACAACAAAGTTCCAGACGATTAAGCAACGTTATCTTGCTTCGAAGAATTACAACAAACTGGTTTTTTTAGCTCTAGGAATTCTGGTTCTGGTTATCAGCCTGTACCTTTTGGGAAAGCAGCCGTATACGGTTCAGACAAGGTTGGTGTTCATTATTGGCGATCACAAAGTACTGGAAAAAGAAAACTGGTCCCCAATGAAGGAATTCTCGTTAATTCAGAATCCTAAAACG
This sequence comes from Desulfomonilaceae bacterium, assembly GCA_049967315.1. Classification (GTDB taxonomy): domain Bacteria; phylum Desulfobacterota; class Desulfomonilia; order Desulfomonilales; family Desulfomonilaceae; genus CAJBEZ01. The sequence continues at coordinate 4,695 of JBMFSZ010000214.1, read as the reverse complement.
GCCTCAATACTGGCAAATAGATATTTCGGCGCGACAGATCCAGTGAACATGTTCAACAAGGCTGCAGGCAATTCGATTGATAGCCTGTTTCTACAGTCCACAGTCATTAATCCACTCCTTATCAGGAGAGACTATTACAAGAACCCCGTTGAGTTTGAATCCTGGCTATCCAAATCAGTTACCTTTGAACCCGATTTTTATGGTGGTCAGAACGCGGTGTCGATTAAGCTCACTGGCCCTGATCCTCAACTCCTCAAAGGTGTGCTGCTTGATTACGTAAGCTCCTATATTGACTTGAGAAGAATGATTACAGCGCATTCAAAAGAAAATGCGCAAAAACCGTCTGCCACTCAAGTCACTGATGATTCTACAAGAACAAAAACATTGGAAAACCTTGATCAACGATTGAAAAAACTTGATTCACTGTTAACCGATTACGAACTGGTAATGAAAAAGCTGAACTTGAATAACGGCCCGGCTAGCGCTTTTTCACTGGATCCAAGCAGTCCGGTGTTTAAAACACTAGCCAGGTTCCAGGACAAAATAATCCAGCTCGAGATAGAGAGAGGCTCCCTTGAGACCCGTTTTACACCCCAAAGTCGGGAGATCAAATCAATAGACCTCCAAATTGATGGTGTAAAGGGATTGATGAGGCAGTATCTGACCGAACAGATCACATGCCTTAAAAAAGACAAGGAAGGCCTCTTGGCTCAAAAATCTCAACTTGAAAACAGCTCAAAACCAAAAACTGAGATGGCCGAAGAGCAGCCTAAAGAAACAACTAAATCGTCAGGAATGCTGGCCAGTGGAGCCAAATGGTTTTTCCTTAACGAAGGACTCTCTGTGATAAACGAAAACCCATTCGTGAGTTCCAAGCCCCTACTCGGCAAAATAGGAGACCTCAAGGATGCGCTTTTAGCTGTTCTTTTCTCTTCGGGGAATTCAAATGGCAGGCGTGGGCCAACCGCCCAGTATGCTGGTACGGGTATGCAGTATGGTCCTCCGGCTGGTCAGTATTTTGGGCAATCTGCTTACCGGGGAAGACCAAACATGGGATTCTCCCAAGGGCAGCAATCCATGGAATTTTATCGCAATGACATGACTCCATTCAGAAGTCAGTGATCACAGCGTGCTTGTTGCAAGTGACATGTCACAATCGAATATTCACCCATTGACTGAACATCTGTCCAAAGAGAGGATGACCATGGGTTCTCACAACGGAAAAAAAGCCTCGAAAAATTTTCTGAACGTTGTTCAGAGTTCGCGTACCAAAGCATGGGTCATTTCATCTGTCATCCTATGTGTTATTTCAGTACAAGGGATAGCGTTGGCTGACCCTCTGGATTACTTGGCTCCATGGTCCATCGGTACCGAATTCATGTATAGCTGGATATGGGGGACCATGGGATATGATCAGCAAAGCGCCGGGTTTGGTTCCATAAACGAACTCAGGAATGATCTAGGATTGCCCCAAGATAACCAGACTTACCGCGTTTATGCCACTATCAGGCCCCTTGAGCATCACATGTTAAGAGTATTTGGAAGTGTCCCTGAACTGTATCAATCGCAAGCTATTCTACAGAAAGATTTGAGGCTTACTCAATTACCGGGAACAATTGTTCAGGGCGTAACGAACTATACCAGTTCCAACCAGGTAGTGGTTTTTCCGAAGGGGTCATTGGTAAAGTCTCAGTTGCAAATGGCACAGTTCGGTTTCGGATACGACCTTGATTTTCTTACCGGACCAGGGCACGCTGCCGGGTTGCAAGGAGAACTCAGATACCTTGATCTGCGTCTTTCCATAAATGATGCTGATGGTCAATATTGGCCTGGATCAATTAACAGCAATAATAACCCCCCCACAATCGCAAGTTATGCCATAGGATACCAATATTACAACACAACCCTGGATGAACTCGTTCCGACACTAGGGGCCCATGCCCAAGCGGTACTCCCATTCGGCTTCGGCCAGCTTTTTCCGGAACTTACTCTGGGTGGGTACAGCCGTATGAGCTTCGGACTATGGCCGAATTATCTAAACTACGTGGATATTCAAGCGGGCCTACAATTGAATTCTGGTAAAAAGTGCGGAAGCCGCCGATTTCTGATCGCAAAATTCGGACTGGAACACGAAAGTATTCTTCATGATGGTCAGATGAGAACAGGTAGGGCCCTGGAACTAAAACGTGATGGTTTAACCTGCTCACTGGAAGCGGTTTTTTGATTGGCTCCAGATTTGTGAAGACTTCTGTCTAGTTAAAGGTATGGTGACGTGAAAATGAGAACAAGAGCAATTTTTGACGGGCATAATTTACTACGGCGAAGATTCAGGTTTGTCGCCATGGCTCTCTGCTCTGCCGTAGTCGCCCTGGGTGGCTGCGTAACCACCAAAGATAGAGCCGTAGGGCCAGTGGATCACCCGGCGCAAGCAATAGCGTCTGCGATAACAAATCATTTTCCCACCTCTTTATATCATCTTTCTGAAGGCGATTCACTGGAAATAATGTACCTTACTCAGCCCAAAGAAACCACAACCCCATACAAACTGCAGGTCAAAGACGCTATTGACCTTGAATTTACATATCATCCTGAAATGAACCGTACCGTCAGGGTGCGTCCCGATGGTAGAATCAGTATACCTCGAAAAAAGGATGTGGTTGTAGCCGGCATGACTCCTGACCAGGTCAGCTCAATGCTCAAAAAGATATATTCAGATCTGTTGAAGGACCCTGAGATCACAGTTACAGTTCGAGAATTCGGAGCTAAACTCGATGAGTTGCAAAAAGCTCTAGCCACTGCTCCTTATGGACAGGCACGACTAATAAATATTCGCCCTGATGGTCGCATATCGCTCCCTCTAGTCACGGATGTCCAGGCGGCCGGGCTTACGATCCCAGAATTGACAGAGAAGTTGAACAGATCTTACAAGAGCGTGATTTCAGACATGAACATTTCAGTATTGTTAAGAGATGTGGTTGGAAACCTGGTGTTTGTTGATGGACAGGTTGAAAAGCCTGGAGTGTTCACGATGAAAGGCCCTACCACGGTCCAACAGGCTATTGCGCTGGCAAACGGCACAAAGCCAACGGCTGAAACCCGATCCGTACTGGTTATAAACAAGAATGCCAAAGGCCAGATCATTCCTAAAGTGGTTGACCTGACACGAATAACTGGCGGCACAGACTATGTCCTGAAGAAAAACGATTTGGTTTATGTGCCTAGAAGCCTTATATCCAGGGCCGACATTTGGGTTGACCAAAATATAAAACAGCTCCTGTTGTTCAACGGATGGTCACTAGGACTTTCCACTCAGGCTGGCAGGTCTGCCTCAAGATAAAAAACTGACCTAGCTAAAAAAGGGCCGAATTGCTCGGCCCTTTTTTATTCGAGAGAAGAGGAAGGCCGCTGTAGACGATACGCCCACTTGTCCACAAATCGCCACGGATCCAGAGCGCCTTTCATAATCATCTTAAATGTATTCAATCCATCACCCGCTGTAATCGTTGTCCTCTGCAGCGTGAACAAATCGTCTCCGGCATGGTTTAAGCCATGAATGGCGGTAACCGCGTATGGATATTTGCAGTCTATGGCCGCGGATATGACGTTTGAAGAAAAATCTCGATATGTTCCAAAAGGATATGAAAGCCCATCTGGTGAAACGCCCAGTTCTTCTTCCAGACGGTTAAAGGATTCTTCAAGCTCGAGTTGAACCGATGGAGGTGTCAAGCCACCCAGACTTCTATGGGTCACTGTATGCGAACCAATGAGAAACCCTCCCTTTTTCAGTTGCTTTATCGCATCCCAAGTCAAATAGTTGGCCCCTGGATATCCTTTCTGTTTACCGTCTAACACTCCGGTGATAACAAAAAAACTGGCCGTGACACCGAAATTATCGAGAATTTCAGCTACAATGCCCGCCGCTTCGGCATATCCATCGTCAAACGTAATAGCCACAGATCCATCTGCAATCTTGTTTATCCCTTGTATCCCCAACACCATTTCGGCCATGCTGACGACCGGATAATGATCTTTAAGGAATGCAATATGATCTCTGAAATGTTGGATTTTAAGACTGTGGGAATCAGTAGGATTGGTTTCAATACGATGATATGTAAGTATTCTATAACCAGTCTTGAAATACTCGCTATTACGATATAAAAAACCACTCCCGCTGCATTCAGTAGTCCATTCAACACCCCATTTAAGAGCCCGTTTCAGAAGCCAGCGAGGAGTCACGTCTGATCACTTCAATTGGAATGTTAAAATCTATTACTTGAAAGGGCCCTGACGCTATGCTATGAACTCCAGCCCCAATCTGTTCAGATAAGTCCAGGCAACCTTGGCGTCAGCTTCCATTTTACCATCTTTAAATTCGTCGCCGTCGTCAGTTTGGTTCTTGTTCCCCGAAGAAGCCCGTTGTCTCCTAACCATGTCCATGATTTGGGCAGCTTCCTCATTGGCCATTTGCTCCGGCTTTAAGAGAAATTGCAGTTTGACAAAATCTCCTTCACTGAAGACAAGAATGTCAAACAGATCAAAAAATTCGGCTCCAAGGCCACCCTGACTTATATCAAGAATGTCTGCCAAACAGTCCCCATCTTTAACTCTTAACCTCAAAGAATTAGGGACTCTAACACGAATTCGAGGATACTTCCGGGCATCGTTATTTTCTTCCATCTTGATGCCTCCCTTTTC
>JBMFSZ010000213.1:0-6469 GCA_049967315.1 Desulfomonilaceae bacterium | reverse complement strand
TGGCGCTGATCGACATAGGAACCAGTGGCCAAACGATTATTTTATTCCCAAACAGAATGCATCCGAACAACAAGATTGAGAAGGGGAAAACCTATCGTATTCCACCGGAAGACGGTGACTTTTCGTACAAGACTCACGGGCCTGTCGGAATTGAGCATGTGATGGCAATTGCGAGTATTGACCCGGTTCTTTCAAAAGTGGAATCCCTGCAGGAAGAACTGAGGAGGCCTTTGAAACAATCGACGGAACCGGCTCAAAATACGCCAAACACGGGAATATTTCTGGCTATGAAGGATCCAGGCACAGTCATGAAAGACATTGGTATAGAGTTTAACGAGGTGGATCCTAAGAAATGGGCTAAAGTGGAACTAACTTTTGGGATTACGAACGCTGGCCCAGCCCCGTCAACTTTTAAGTATCAACCTCAGGAACAGCCAGTTCACCCTGCGCCAACGACACCGCCCCGAAATTAGTATTTAGGTAGACAAGGAATATGGACCAATTCGCATTACCCTGAAGAGGAAGCCGTTAATGTATAAGCTGTTGATTCCGATGTTGATCTTCATGATGGCGAGCGTCCCGTGCTCTGCTTCCGCGGTCAAAAAGTCGAAGGATTCGGAAAGCCTTAAAGCTGCAGGGGAAGCATCAGCCCCGATCCCCAAAAGTGTGTCCACATTGGTTCCGAAAGATATGGTGATCAAAAAACTCAAGGCCGATTGCCAAGTGACCTACTCGAGTGATGCTTTATTGTTCCGGTACGGCAAGGCAGAACTGAAACCTGAGTCATACACAAATCTGAAGAGTATGGCCGATGCCTTGTTAGCGGTTGAAAATGATCCGGAGCTTTCCCAAATTCGTCATTACTATGTAGATGGTCATACTTGTTCCCTTGGTGGCGTCGAGTTCAACTGCAAGCTATCATGGGCGAGGGCTAATGCTGTCGTTGACCATCTTGTGAAACTTGGGGTTCCCAAGGAAAAACTTATACCAAGAGGATTCGGCTTTGCGTATCCTGTGTATCCGAATGACAGGGAAGAGACCAGGATGTTGAATCGAAGGGTGGTATTGAAAGGCGAATGTCCGAATCCAAAAGTCAGACACGACCCCGTACCGTGCAGACTGCCTGATCACGGGAGAAACTGGCCTGCAAAAGAACCAGAAACATCTTTTCAACCTCCAAGCCTCGACGAAGTGGCCGGGTTGAAAACAGGGAAGAAGGCTAATGGAAAGACAGGAAGCGAAGACCTTTTGAGAGATTTCACTGAAACAAGAGATCCTAGTCTCCCCAAAAGTGTTCCTCTCGATGTCGGCTCCAAATCTCTACCCCGTGGTTTCATACGAACTAAATAGATATTGGCCTTGATGGTGTGGTAACCTGTGTGTCTGATTCATCAAACACTATTTAGACTAATTTAGAGCAGCCCTTGCACTTAAGCCACTGTCCTTTTTTCTTGAACCATTTATCGTCGCTCGCGGCGACGCCGATGAATCAAGTGACATTGATTTCCTGGTTGATATGGAACCCAACCGAAATCTGCTTGACCTAGGGGCGCTACTAACAGAATTACGGGAGCTTATGGGCCGGAGAGTGGACGTAGTTAGTGAGAAAGGACTCTACTGGCTGTTACGCAGACGAATCCTGAAGGAGGCTAAACCCCTTTGAAGAAGGACACTCGAGTATACTTGGCCCAGATTCTTGAGAGGATTGACCGTATTCTCAGGTATACCGATGAGGGGAAAGATGTCTTTTTACGGGATCTTGTTATTCAGGACGCCGTTATTCGAAATTTTGAAGTGATTGGTGAAGCGGCCAAACGAATCCCGGTCGAGTACCGTGAAGCAACCCCCACGATTCCATGGAAAGGACTGACAAGTTTAAGGGATGTGCTTATTCATCAATATGAAGGTGTAAGCCTTGATGAGGTGTGGGGAATAGTTGAAAATGACCTTCCAGATATACGAAGAGGGTGTTCATAATTCTGTGTCAGTTAACTGAAAGCTGATATGATCAGCAGAACAAGGAGAACTGACAAGATGCGAGAAGATAACGAATTTGATTTTCAGCAAGCCCTCCAGGATATCCAATCAGGGAAACCGCTGCTGGGCAAGGAAGGGTTTCTCACCCCATTAATAAAAAGGCTGACCGAGGCTGCTCTCGAGGCTGAACTGGACTCACACCTCGGCCGGGAAATTGCCGCAAACCGCCGGAATGGGAAAGGCACAAAGACGATAAAATCGTTGAATGGCAATTTTGAGCTGCGCACGCCCCGTGACAGGGAGGGGACATTTTCCCCGCAGTTGGTCAAGAAACATCAAACCACCCTGAACGATGAGATTGAACGGAAGATAATCGCTCTGTATGGGCTTGGTATGAGCTATAAAGACATCTCTTCACATATCGAGGAGATGTATGGCATTGAGGTTTCAAGCGGCACGCTGAGCGCCGTTACCGACAAGATTATCCATACCGTGAAGGAATGGCAGGCCCGGCCCTTGGAAGTCCTGTATCCCATTGTCTGGCTGGATGCCATTAACTATAAGATCCGTGAGAACGGGAAGGTCGTCAGCAAGGCGGTCTATACTATTCTGGGCGTAAATCTCGAAGGCAGGAAAGAAGTTCTTGGTCTGTATCTCTCTGAGCATGAAGGAGCCAATTTCTGGCTACAAGTTTTAACGGATCTTACGAATCGTGGAGTGAAAGATATCCTGATCGCCTGTGTCGACGGTCTCAAAGGTTTCCCCGAGGCAATTGAAGCGCTTTTCCCCAATACTGAGGTTCAGCTCTGCATTGTCCACCAGATCCGCAATTCCCTGAAGTATGTTGGCTCGAAGAATCAGAAAGAATTCATGGCCGATTTGAAACGTATATATAAGGCCAGCAATAAAGAGCTGGCCGCGGAAGAACTGAATATTTTGGATGGGAAGTGGAACGACAAATATCCGATTGTGATTAAATTTTGGCGGAATAATTGGGAGAGGCTGAGCCAATATTTCAAATATCCGGAAGATATTCGCAGGATCATCTACACAACCAAAACCAAAGGCGCCTTCCCCAACCAGGACAGCTTGCTAAAATTATTGTATATGGGGATTCAGAATGCCTCCAAGAAATGGACAATGCCGATACAAAACTGGTCCCTTACCCTTTCACAACTGGCAATTTTTTTTGAAGGCAGGCTGGATAAGGAACTGAAACTTTGATAGGTTGGCAGTCAATGGAAAACCGATCCCCATTTATCCGCTCCAGCGGACACCAGCTCCTCCGACGGGCTCATTTGAAGGGCCCATTCTCGGACCTGGCCCCTGCTTCCGCTAAGGTGAGTGCAAATCGGAAAGCTATGAACTTTGACACAGAATTTTGAACGCTCCCTCGTCGGTATGAAACTCATGATCAAAAGCCTTGTCTATAATGTAAAAAGCCAATTACAGACCCATCAATAGTGTTCATCAAATGACCGGTTCCGGCCGTAGCTCCACAATAAGGAACACGGAAAGATGGAAACCTCATTTTGGAAATCGTTCCTCGCCAGTTCATCAGTGGTCGTCGTAACATCCTCCGGTATTTATGTAATGCTCAGGTTTTCAGAGTGGGCAGAAAGAAATATTGCGTATTTTATTTCTTTTGCTATGGGTCTCCTAGTTTCAGCTTTTGTTTGTGTCTTTGGCAGTTTGCCCATGCTGGGTATAGGCTTTCATTCTTTCGTTGACGGCTTCACATATTCTATTGCTTTCGGGAAGGATTATCCGGGACATGGAAACAACATCAAGGTGGCCGGGGCGCCAATAGTATTAACCATAGATTGATTCCGACCGGGAAAACGGTTGAGGCTATGCAACCTTTGAGTTCCCCTACTGTCAAGCCATTCTTGCAGATAGGACCTGATGGCACGAGGAGGACAAAATGGAAAGAAAACCTGGCAAGTACGTATGCGCCCACTGTGGTTACACAGCTTCCGGCCAGTTTACAGGAGACATTTGCCCAGAGTGCGGGTTAACTTATTGGAAGTGTGAGAACCCAAAGTGTGGCTTTCTCGTTACGGCTCCGTCTCCACCGGAAACGTGTCCTGAGTGCGGTGAAAAGTGCTCATTCAAGAATGTGACCTGTTATTTGCCTGAATGCGGGGGCCCTGGTAATATAGACACCAGGCTGTAGCCTGGATTCCCCTAATACTGGGTAGGTTGACCACTGGAGCAGTTCCATAATTGGTCTATTTGCGTAATCCCAGAGGGGCGTAAACCACTTGGGTCTGTGAACATTTTTCAATGAGGCGTGTATACAAATCGGTTTAGGGTAGGAGCGGCGCCTTCTATTCCGAAGTACGCCCCTGTTCTTTTTCCGAAATCAATCTCTGCGTGTAATTAAAACCCTGTAGTTCGCTGATACCATGGCGCAATTTTAATGAGCAATCGACTACCCGAAAATGCGATCAGTGGTCCCCATGATATTCTGAGGTCCATCAATGCTCAAAAAGGATAATGACGCGGGTTTTACTCTTTATACGGAGGTTAAGAAATGGGGCTATCATAGTGGAAAACCTGTAACAGTTAGCTATTATCGTTTTAGCTCCGCCGAAATTGTTTGGAGGGAAATATCTCAACAAACCTATGAATCTATCCTTTTGACTCAGATGCGGACACCGGTATTGTTAGCAAAGCATGAATCAAAAGCGTGGTGGATGTTCCAGAATCAAATTTATAAGGAGGATGATAATCTTGAAGCCGAGGATGTTAAATCTCTAATCCTGGATTTGCACATTCGAGTTTAGGGTAGGTTTTTAGGACGAATTCAGGAGCTTCAGTGTGCGGGAACTCGATGCAGTAATCTCTTATATTCTTACATGAAAAGCAAACGGGGAGCAGGCCCGTGGTTTTTTGCCTGCCTCAAAGCGGTCTGAATCTAGTTATGAGATCGGACAATCTGTTCACAATGCTCTCCTAATTGCGTAACTTGCTGATTTTAAACGAAACTTGATGAAGCAAACATCTCACCTTTTAGGCTTGCAGGGCCAACTTATCACAGTTGCTTGAACCTGACGGATAGCAAGTTGTGGGAAGTCGCTGCTTAACTGGACAAAACCTAGTTAAATTGCATACCGCTGCTTTAGTATGGATCTTTGAGGCAAAACGGTTGGGATCTTAATATGACGAGTGTTTCTCGACTAAAGGCCTGTAACAAGATTAGAGCAATCAACTGAGATTTGTATTGCGCTCGAATTGCTCCTGTTTTGCCCGGAATTCCTTTATGCCCGCCAGACTTCCAAGGGGTGTTAGAGATTCAAGAGACTGTTTCTTGGGGCTCAATTCTCCCCAAATTTGGGCTTTCTCTTTTCCAAAAAGGCTTTCAAACCTTCCTGGCTGTCAGGGGAGGCGAAGCAAGCGCCGAGACACAGGCTTTCAATTTTCAAACCTGTAGCCAGGTCTGCTCCCATTCCCTGATTTATTGCGGTTAAGGCGTATTTCATGGCCACTGGGCTCTTCTCCGCCAGTTCTCTAGCCCATTTTAGACTCTCATCCATAAGCGCCTCATGAGCGACGACCTTGTTTACCAGGCCGATTCGAAACGCTTCTTTGGCCTGGATGATTCGTCCCATCAGTATTAATTCGGAGGCTTTTGCCTTACCTATCAATCTGGGTAGTCTCTGCGTGGCTCCAGCGCCGGGTATTATCCCAAGATTTATCTCTAACTGGCCAAGAGAGGCCTTTTCAGACGCCAATCTTAATGTACAAGAAATGGCCAGTTCACATCCAAACCCGAATGCATAACCATTAATCGCAGCAATCGATGGGAGTCGAAATCCTTCGATCCTGTTTAGAATGCTCTGTCTTTCGATCGAAGTTTCTATTCCTGATAATGGATTTCGCTCCCTAAGTTCCTTTATATCTGAGCCAGAAATGAACGACTTGTTTCCGGAACCCGTAAAAATCACAACTCTGATCTCTGAATCGTTCTCAACCTCATTCAGTGCCCTTTCGAGTTGTTTGAGCATCGCGGCGTTTAGAGCGTTGTGGAGTAATGGTCTGTTGAATCTCAATATTGCAATCCTGTTAACCCTCTCCGTAATGATTTCATTGCCGTTCATTTGCTATCTCTCTTCATGTTTTTTTCGTTACTTACAAATACACCAAATTTTAGCATTCGAATATTTTTGGTCTATATCAAGAGTACACTATGTGTCAAATGAAAATTATCCCGTAATTTTTGCTCGCTGGAGTAGCGTGTGTGGAGGGCAGGCGTGACTGATTCGCTTGACTTCTGAAAGCAGTGGTTGGGAGTTGCCGACAAAACTTTCGCAATTCAAGGCTTGCCGATTATAGCTTGCCTTTTGATTACAGCCGTTTTAAGATAAAAAATTGTTCTAATCCCTAGGGCAGCTTGGGGGTTTTTTGTGTTACGATCTATAGTGAGCGTTACGCACAGAACAAAAAAGATTCTATTTCCCTTGCCAGGAGAGGAAGGTAGTGAGCGAAG
>JBMFSZ010000212.1:0-6495 GCA_049967315.1 Desulfomonilaceae bacterium | reverse complement strand
ACTTGATGACCCATCCAAAAATGAATACCCGTTAACCGCATTGGCGGCGGGAGAGGATTTCACGCTTGTGGGTCGAATTAGGGAAGATGAATCCATAGAAAACGGGCTAAACCTGTGGGTAGTTTCTGACAATATACTTAAGGGCGCTGCCCTGAATGCTGTCCAAATTGCTGAAATACTTATTGATCGTTATCTATGAGATATTGACGTTCAATGACAAGGTCCACAATTCAATTATCTGTGTGAAAACAACTATACCAATGCATATGAATTGAAAGGAAATGTTTATGAAATCCCTACGTGAAGCTGTAATTGTAAGTGCTACGCGGACCCCTTTGGGCGCTTTTAACGGGACTTTGAGTGGTATAGGCGCGACAAAACTTGGGGGGCTTGTCATCCAGGAAGCTGTAAGGCGAGCAGCCATTGAAAGTCGCGAAGTCGATGAAGTGATCATGGGGCAAGTTCTGCCCTGTGGTTACGGACAGAATCCAGCTAGACAAGCCGCGCTGCAGGGTGGGCTTCCTTACGAAACTCAATGTTTTACAATAAATAAGGTATGCGGGTCAGGTCTGAAGGCGGTAATGCTGGCTGCTCAAGCGATACAGCTTGGTGACGCGGACATAGTTATAGCTGGTGGAATGGAAAACATGAGCGCTGCGCCGTATTATCTGGAAAAAGCCAGGTTTGGTTACAGGATGAACAACGGGCTTTTGTTTGACCACATGGTGCACGATGGCCTTTGGGACATAGTAAATGACTTCCACATGGGTATTAGTAACGACCTCTGCAGTGAGAAATACAATATTTCTCGTGAAGACCAGGACAGGTACGCTGCTTTAAGCTATGAACGTTCCCTGGAATCAATACAATCGGGAAAATTCAAGGACGAAATTATTCCGGTAGTTATCCCTCAAAAGAAAGGGGACCCAAAAATTTTTGATACAGACGAGTGCCCCAGACCTACAAATTACGAGACTCTTAGCAAAATGAAACCTGCCTTCCAGAAGAGTGGTTTCGCAACGGCTGGTAACTCTTCAGTAATATCGGACGGCGCCAGCGCGTTATGTATTACGGCGGAAGAAATAGCGCGTGAGAAGGGTTTGGAGATTCTTGCCCGCATCGGAGCGCAGGGGAGCGCGGGTATCGATATGAAATATGTTTTAATGGCCCCCATGATTTCTATCCCGAAGGTAGCCGCTAAAGAAGGAATAGACTCCAGAAAGATAGACTTGATGGAAATTAACGAAGCATTTGCCGGTTCTACCGTAGGCGTCATGAGGGAGTTGGAATTAGATGTCGAAAAATGCAATGTCAATGGAGGTTCAGTGGCGCTCGGCCATCCAATAGGAGCTAGTGGAGCCCGTGTACTGACTACACTGATTTACGCAATGAGAAGCCGCGGCGCGAAAACTGGAATGGCTTCTTTGTGTCTTGGTGGCGGTGAGGCTGTTTCCATGTTCATTGATCGATGATAACTCTATAACTATAAACATATTTTCATGCCGAAACAGGGAACACGGATCGGCTAAATCATATCTGACAATTTTATTCATAAGGTTTGCAAATGCTGCTTAAAGAGAACCCATATTCATTCCTCAGTGGACAGGACCCATTCATACCAATCGAGGTCGAAAACCAGTCCCGCCACCAGTATCTAGGTAAAATTCAGTTTGATCTCAAACACGAAGGGTTTGTTGGAATTCCTCACGGTGGAATCGGTATGGGATTGTGCTTGGACGCGTGGCGAAACATTGGAGAGCCCGATTATCCGGTCACGGTGAACTTCAAATTCGGTGGGTCCGGGATCCTTATAGGAGATGAAGCGTTTTTTGAAGTTAACGTTCCTGAGTCCTCCGATTGCAGCTTGGATGTCAAGATAACCAAGAAAGGCGATAGAAAGCCTTACTTGCGGGCTCAGATAGCGTCGCAAAAAAACGTGGAGACCAAGATGCCCGCTTGGTTGAGAAACTACGAAAAATTTCGTGCGTTGCCATATTACAGAAATTGTTTTGTATGTGGACACGCGAGAAATGAACCGGGTTTAAAAAGGCGCTTCCGTGTTCATGATATCGAATCTGCTGTGCAAGTAACAACTCCTTGGGGATTCGATCCAGAAGACTTCGACAGGGCTCAGTTCTTTTTGATTTCGAGAGAAGAATTGCACCCCGCTACCTTGATATCAATATTTGACGAAAACACTGCCTGGGCCGGCTTCATGTTGACAAAGTCGGCAGGCCTCTCTGTACGTCTGGATTTTTCACTCCTCAGACCGGTCGGAAAACACGAAAAACTCCTTTTTGTAGGAGAACCTTTAGGAATAAGAGGCAATCCCACGGCCCCCCGATTTTTTAATGCCCATGGCGCTATCTTTGCCGTAAATGGCTCTGGATTCGAGCCTGTGGCGTTTGGCAAGGGCGAGTGGATAATCATGCAACAATATACAGATCAAATAAAAAAGAACCTTATTCCCGAGAATGACTGGGAATGGATCTTCAGGTAGCGGCGTTTTCACAAACAACTATTTCGTTGACGGGAGCTAAAAGTGGTAGAGAAAGTTACGGATGGAATATTGTGGGTAGCTGGTCGGGACAAGTTTATGCCGGATTCTCATATTTACGTTCTTGGAGACACTGAGTCTAAAAATCTAACCATAGTTGACTGTGGAATTGTTGAGATGGGAGCGTACAAGATTGGAGAACTGGAGAATTACGGAATCGGTTTGGAACAGGTAAAGCGAATAATAATGACTCACACCCATCTAGACCATATTGGATGCCTCAGGGAATTCCTTGAAAAAGGAAGCCATATAGAGGTTTGGGTCCACAAGGATGAGGCGAGGTATCTGGAGCAAGGTGATGACAGGGTGGTTTTTGGGAACAAGATGTTTGAATCTTTAGTTCGATCCCAATATTCGATTCCGTCGGAGTTTTTCCAGTTTGCTGTCAACAGGAAACTCGAAGGTGGAGAGATTTTTGATTTTGACGGAGCCAATTTTGAGGTAATCCACGTACCAGGGCACAGTGTGGGTAGCATCGGATTATACGATCAAACAAGAAAAATATTTATCTCAGGCGACACAATTTATGCTGATGGAGCCATAGGAAGATATGATTTGTTCTCGGCCGATCCGAATGAACTAAAAAAATCACTAATCAATATCGCGAGTCTAGAAATAAACACTCTCTTGCCGTGTCACAACAGAATTGTGAGAAGCGGCGCGGACGAAATGGTTAAGAATACTGTTCAGCATTGGCTGCCATTGTTGTCATGAGAGAATCATTCGTGACATAGACGCTCCACGTGATGTTTGGATTGAAGGAATTAAAAAATGGGTAAAACGCTTTCTGAAAAGATTATAGAAGCTCACCTCGTTAAGGGTAAAATGGAACCGGGATCGGAAATCGGTATCAGGATTGACCATACCTTGACTCAGGACGCCACCGGCACAATGGCATATCTCGAATTCATGGCCATGAGGATCCCGCGGGTCAAAACCGAAGTTTCAGTAAGTTATGTGGATCACAATCTTCTGCAAACTGACTTTAAAAATGCTGATGATCACCGTTTCTTGAGGACCGCGGCTGCAAAATTCGGGGTCATCTTCAGTCGCCCTGGAAATGGGGTCTCACATCAGGTTCATCTGGAGCGGTTTAGTGTTCCTGGTGGGACACTTTTGGGATCTGATAGCCATACGCCAACCAACGCAGGCATGAGTATGCTAGCCATAGGAGCCGGTGGGCTCGATGTGGCTATGGCCATGGGGGGCGCCCCATTCTTCCTGAACATGCCCAAGATAGTAGGGGTAAGACTTACAGGCATGCTGCCAGCGTGGGTATCCGCCAAGGATGTGATCCTGGAATTGCTGCGTCGCCAAACCGTCAAAGGCGGTGTTGGCAAGATATACGAATATTTCGGTCCTGGAGTTGAAACATTGTCCGTGACCGACAGATCGGTAATCGGTAACATGGGAGCCGAACTTGGCGCGACTACAAGCATGTTCCCCTCGGATCAAAGGACGCAGCAATTTCTGAAAAGTCAGAATAGGGAAAATGTATGGAGAGAGATCAAAGCTGATGAAGATGCAGTTTACCATGAAATCATAGAAATCGATCTTTCCCAACTTGAACCTATGATAGCTCTGCCCAGTTCCCCAGACAATGTTAAGAAAGTATCTGAAATCGAGGGATTACCTGTCAACCAGGTTATAGTAGGCTCATCGGCCAATTCATCATATCGAGATCTTATGATTACAGCTCAAGCCATGGAGGGTAAACATTGCCATCCGGAGGTTAGTTTTGAGATTAACCCTGGCAGCAACCAGGCTCTTTTGAATGTTACAGCATTTGGGGGTCTGATTAACCTCATCAAAGGAGGAGCCCGAATACACCAGTCCGGCTGTTTAGGTTGCATAGGCATGGGGCAGGCGCCTGGTACTGGAAGCGTCTCATTAAGAACATTCCCGAGAAATTTTCCCGGGCGTAGTGGCAGCTATCCGGACAGTGTTTATCTATGTTCACCAGAGACTGCTGTCGCGTCAGCAATTTTCGGAAAAATTACTGACCCTCGAAAATTAGGGGAATATCCGCACGTCACTAACCCCGAACAGTATGTAATCAACGATGAGAATTTAATTTACCCTCCCGATTCCGGAGACGATGTGAAAGTTCAAATGGGTCCTAACATCAAACCGTTCCCGGAATTTGGCGCATTGGAAGAGGATCTGGAAGGAGAGGTGGGGCTCAAGGTCGGTGACAACATAACCACCGATCATATAATGCCTGCTGGCAGTAAAGTCCTTCCTCTCAGGAGTAACATCCCGGCGATAAGCGAATTTGTTTTCAACAATGTTGACCCTGACTTCCCAGGTCGTTGTAAAGCCCTGGGATCAGTATTCGTGGTTGGCGGAGAAAACTACGGGCAGGGATCCTCAAGAGAACATGCTGCCATTGCCCCCCGTTATTTGGGGGTTAGAGCTAAACTGGCCAAGAGTTTTGCCCGTATACACAAAGCCAACCTGATAAATTTTGGCATCTTGCCTCTTCGTTTTGATGTCCCCGAAGATTATGAATTGCTAAAACCAGGCGACAGGTTGAGGTTTTCTGGAATACGTAAGACTATAGAGTCCGGCGAAGAAATACTCGAAGCTAAGCAGTTGAATTCCGGAAGATCCATTCGCTTCAAGCTCGAAGTCAGCCCGAGGGAACGCGATATTTTACTGGCTGGTGGCTTGATCAATCTTTCGGTTCGAAAATGACCTACACGGAAAACGCCACGTTTTTTGAAAAGACCGATACACATCAACCGTAGTATCATTTAATTAAGGGCTAAGACCCTTCGCTGGTCGGGCCCTTTTTTTTCAGAACTTTCTTGAAAATCTCATCGGGTTCCTGATCCTTGAGTGGCGCAAGGACTCGCCCGTGGTGGGCATGGAACCCTTCCGAATTAAGATTACTTACTAGTAGAGGAACTATCCTACCCGAATCCCAATGTAACGAGAGCGTAGGGGGGCTGTACAGATACGCCCCGTGACCAGCCTGTATCCATTGTTGTTGAGGCTCGCCTCGATAGCTTATCTGAAATGTTCCATCTTCTTTGAGCTGAATTTTAACCAACCGATCCTTAGCCGGTACGACAGCGCCGTTTTCAACTCGGGAGGTCAAAACCCATGTCCCGATAAGCTCTGGATGGGATTGAACCGAGGTCAGAGTTTTAGTTTCCTGACAGGAAGCAACAAGCCCCAAACAAATCAAACATACGATGCAGATTGATAATGCATGATTTTTCATCATTGTAAGAACAAACCTGATAAAAATACAAAAAGCGACCTTCCGGAAAGATCGCTTTTTCAACTAAACTTTTTTATACGAAAAAGTTAGATTTATAATTTCTATTCACAAAATATTCTTAGAACCAGCCGCTTGAAGAGCTACTCGCAGGATAGTAACCGCTGCTGGAGGAGCTAGCTGGCCAATAGTAACCACTGCTGCTGCTGCTTGAGCTGGAAGCAGGGGTGCAGCAATAAGCTACGGTGCCGCTGCTGCTGGAGGAGCTAGCTGGCCAATAGTAACCACTGCTGGATGAACTAGAAGCGTAGTTTCCGCTGCTACTGCTGCTGGATGAAGCGCCACCCCAAGAAGAATATGGGGCCCACGCGTAGAATCCAAAGCTGTATGAAGCGAACAACATAACCATACCTACAACCGCGAGCGTCACTGCAAATCTTCTCATTGAAATCATTACCTCCTGATGAAACGAGAATAAATTCGCTGTTCTCTAATCGAAAACAGTTGCTCCCTAAAAAAGTCAAATAAACGTTTGTTAATCGGTATCATGTTTGTTTAAAGTTGTCAATCTTTTTCTAGTTTAACGTAAGATACCGACACAACCCAAGGCAGTTTTCACAGTCCTTACTTGACTCGCCCCTTTTCTCTGCTACAATTCTCCCGAATCCGACTTTTTGTCAAGGAAATTTTAATATGATTGAATCAAAAAACG
>JBMFSZ010000211.1:0-6497 GCA_049967315.1 Desulfomonilaceae bacterium | reverse complement strand
AATTCGAACAGAAACGGATAGAGAAGATGAACTTTGAGTAAATATCTGGGGATGCAGTAATTTGACAAGGGTTTCCAAGGCTTCGATGAACCTAGGCCCGGGACGACTCACGATGTCGGCGTCCAATACATAGACCCGCTTGTTCTTTACGGCTTTTAAAGTAGGATGATTATCCCATTCCTTAATGCAGTTGTCAGCCCGACACTCCTTGTCCAACATAAAAATTACCTCCGGGTCACGTCTGATAACTTCCTCAATATCAAATTTTGGATATTCAACTTTGGTCCCTTCAACTATGTTTGAACCTCCAGCCTCCTTGACGAGAGAACCGAGGAAGGATTTAGGACCGGCCACAACTAACGGTCTTAATCCGATGACCAAAAGGACTGATGGACGTTTTATCCCGGCTATGGTCTTCCTGATTTTTCCCAGGTGAATTTTTATATCCGCTATTACACGATCCGCTTCTTTGTCGACCCCTACCATTGTTCCAACGTCATGAATAAGGTGTTCTATGTCTTCGGTGTTGGAGCTGTCGTCTACATAAACAGGTATTTTAAAACATCTTAGACGCTCTATGAATTCCCGGTTGATTCCTGCTTTTGGAGCTAACACCAAATCGGGTTGAGCGGTTATAAGCCTCTCAAAGTCAGGATTAGTATATGCTCCAACGTCCATGATCCGTTTCACGCATGGGGGGAAGTCGCATTTTGTTGTCCGACCAACCAATTTGTTTCCGGCGCCCAAGGCGAACATCAATTCCGTCAGGCTCGGGGCCAATGAGACTACTCTACTAGCGGGCGCCTCAAGACAAACCATTGCCCCAATGGAATCTTGTACGCAGATTTTTTGCCCGGAATCACACAGAGATTTTATCGAGTATGTGAAAAATATCGTCGCAGAAGCGACCAAAGCTAAACCATATTTTGCCAGAGTCATTTCACGATCTTTTCTTGAAAGTAATTGGCACGACGTAATTGATCCTTGTTTGACCCAACGTTTCCGGAATGGCCGGAAAGTGCGCTGAGGCCTTGAGAACAATTTCAAGGGCGGTCTTATCAAGTATGTCTGATCCGGATTTTCTGACAATGGCCACATCCTCAACAGACCCATCACCGGCTATGATGAATGACACGTACACTTCGCCGTATCCCTTTTTATTTAAAGCCGCTCTAGGGTAGTATGCGGCCTTGTAAATAGCTGATAAAATCCTTTTCTTGAATTTATCGGCGTCACGGCCTTGGGGCGCTGCGGATCCTTGTTCAGCGCTTGCAACCGATGGCAGACTTGCTACAGAATCCTGAAGGGAAGGGCTATCAAAATTTGTGTCATCCTTCCTGTCATCGGTCTTTTTGGGAGAAATATCTCTCTCGACCAGTTTAATGTTCTTCGCGTTCGAGGTCGAATTGTCAATGGATCCCTCACTGCCAGCAATATTGCTCTTATCGTTCTCAGTCAATTTTGCCGGGGTTCTGTTTAAGCTTTCCTGTTTGCCGTTACTTTGGTCCTTTTTTGACCTTCGGGCTATAGAAGGACTGGACGCAGCGGAATCAATCGATTCACGTCTATCTTGTTGCACGGTCAATACGTTAGGATCTATCAATTTCACAAATATTCGCTCTGGAGAATTCCCGTATTGACCGATCGAACCAATATTAATTGGTAACATGGCACAGAGAATGGCTGAAAAGTGAGCGAAAGTAGAGATAAGTTTGTAGATAATCTTCGCGTCCCCACGGTGTGAACGCAGGTTATAAGTCTCGGAAATAGTTGGAGTGGCCTGAAGTGAATCAATAACTAAAGGCAACTTTGTCTCAACCGTGTGGTTAACGTTTTCTTGCGCAAATGATTTGTCTATTGTTGCGGGACAGCGAAGCGCTTCATCAGAATCCTCGTCGCTACATTCGAATGAACAGTCGAAGGTCGGATCAATTTCGCAGCATGATTCATCTTCAAGTTTTTCGGATCTGTGCCAGCATATGAAAACTGATGCCCGTACACTCGACATTGAAATAAATTCATTCAAACTTGCCGGGTTAGGGTTGTTAGGGACATTCATAGCAATTTCCTTATGATTAGGATCGATTCATGTAAGCCCTAAAAAAACAAAAACCCGAGCCATAAATGACTCGGGAATGCGCCCAGTTTTCTTTTCCCCAAGTTTTGCCCGTCTTTCGCGGGATTATTGCCAAAGGCAGGTCTTCTGACTCCCGGATCGTTCTATTCGCTCGCGCCTTCCCATCCCGTGAATCGGGAAAGTGGCAGTTTGCGAGCTTTCGTCCCCGGCTACAGCGGCGGGACCGCGTCGGATTCTAACCGACTTCCCTATTAAGCTCTACGAGCGCCTTCAAATGAAGAGGTTATCCAAATTGGGCTTGTAAGTCAACGTCGATTTTGTTTAAGAAAAATTCCAGGGGCAGAAACCTGTTGCTGGTAGCTGGGGTGTCTTTTAGCCTAATTGCTTAAAACGTGCCGTAGATGTGGTACCTGTTGCGGCCATTCCGTTTAGCTTCGTAGAGGGCCATATCGGCTCTTTCAATCAGTTCACGGGCTGTGTTGGCGTCCTGTGGAAAGCAGGATACACCTATGGAAATAGTCAACTTTTGATTTTCGGAAACTTTGGGCAATTGTTGGGCCATGTTGCCAATTTCATTCATTAACCTGTCGCACAGGACGGATGCCATTTCTCTAGAAGCTCCAGGGAAAATTATAGCAAATTCTTCGCCGCCATATCTTGTTACGATGTCATATCCTCGACATACCGATCTAAAAACAGCCGCAAGCTTTGCCAGCGCTTCATCCCCTACAAGATGACCGAACGAATCATTAAATTTTTTAAAATGATCTACATCTATCATGAAAAGGCAAAAAGGTGTCTGCTGTCTGGACGACTTTATGATCTCCAGTCTCAATGCCTCATCGAAAAAACGGCGATTGTAGATTCCTGTCAAAGGGTCCTCATAAGACATCTCCAGGTAATGTTCCCGCTCCTTGGCTAAAGCCTTGAGTTCGATGTGCCGAATGGTTTTGATCAGCGCTACCTGCATCTGCTCCACGCTGAAAGGTTTAATAAGATAATCCAGGGCTCCTGCGTTTATACAATCAAGCGCATTTTCAATTGATCCGTAACCAGTTATTACAATTACCTCAATTTCATCATTCAGCTTCTTGATTCGTTTGAGAAGGGTCAATCCGTCCATATCGGGCATTTTAATGTCGGTAACAACGATATCGTAATTTTTTTGGGCTAGGAGCTCCATCGCCTTGAAAGGATGATCGCTCCATTCGACATCGTGCCCGAGACGGTGAACGCAGCTCAGCATGAATTGTCCAACCTCCGGGTCGTCATCCACAATTAGCACGGAATAAACCGATTTCACGTTTTCTTCCTGGTCTACAGCTGTTACCATTTTAGAAACCAAATTGAAGCATGAGAATGTGGAACCGTTCAGTTAAATTTGGGTTCCTGTTCTAAATGTACTGGAATGTGCCGGCAGCTCTCAAGCCGAATTAATTGCCTGCCAGGAGCTTGCTAGGAAAAAGCTCCTGGCAGGCAATTATATAGCAGGTTGGTGTAGATAAGTTAAGTAATTGCCAAAACTCATTTCAAGGATAAAGACGAATCAGGTGCCCATCTGCCAGGAATTAAGATATTCTTCCTGTTCTGGGGTCAGTACATCTATCTTGATTCCCATGGATGCGAGTTTGAGGGATGCTATCTGATTATCGACCTCGTCTGGGAGTTTGTGAACCTTTTTAGATAGACTTGAGCCATTTTTGACCAGGAACTCAGACGCTAATGCCTGATTGGCAAAACTCATGTCCATAACACTTGAAGGGTGACCTTCGGCGGCTGCCAGATTGATCAGCCTTCCTTCTCCGAGCAAAGTGATACGTCTGCCGTCCGGCATGGTAAATTCTTCCACAAAGTCTCTTATGATTCGTCTGGAAACCGCCATCCTTTCCAAAGAATCTATGTCGATTTCAACATTAAAGTGCCCGGAATTGGCCACAATGGCCCCATCTTTCATGAGTTCGAAATGCTCTTTTCTGATTACACTACGGTCGCCTGTGACGGTGCAGAAAAAATCACCCAAGGGAGCGGCCTCGGCCATGGGCATTACTGAATAGCCATCCATGGCAGCTTCGAGCGCCCTTAGAGGATCTATTTCAGTAACAATAACTCTTGCCCCCATTCCAGATGCCCTGGCAGCCAGTCCGCGACCACACCATCCATATCCACTAACTACAAACCAAGACCCGGCCAGCAAGCGGTTGGTGGCTCGAAGAATTCCGTCAATTGTGCTCTGCCCGGTTCCGTAGCGGTTGTCAAAGAAATGTTTAGTGTTGGAGTCGTTCACCGCTATTACAGGGAACAGGAGGACTCCGGAATCAGCCATACTTTTGAGACGAATCACACCCGTCGTGGTTTCTTCTGTCCCTCCAAGTATGTTTTTGACCAGATCCTGCCTCTGTGCGTGGATACAGCTGACAAGGTCAGCCCCGTCATCCATGGAGATATTGGGTTTTGCATCCAGACAGGCATTGATGTGTTTGTAATAGGTTTCTGTATCTTCGCCCTTTATGGAGAAAACGTTAAAGCCTTCGGATACAAGCGCTGCAGCGACATCGTCCTGTGTGGAGAGGGGATTTGAAGCGCACAGGTAAACTTTTGCCCCACCTGCTGCAAGAGTTCGCACTAGAGACGCTGTCTCAGTTGTCACGTGGAGGCAAGCTGCCAGTACGATACCCGACAGGGGTTTTTCTTTGCTAAACCTTTCGCGTATCATGCGGAGGACCGGCATGCTCCGTTCCGCCCATTCTATTCGTAGCTTTCCAGCGGCGGCCAGCCCAATATCTTTTATGTCGTGATCCATGGAAACTCCTTGTGTTATTAACTGTGAAATGGAGAATTTAAAACGGTTCTGTTTTTGTCAGGTGTTAAATGCCAGCCAATTTTTTCAATTCTTCAGCCCTGTTGGTAGATTCCCAGGTAAAGTCGGGATCATTTCTTCCAAAATGTCCGTTGGCAGCGGTTTTGCTGTAGATCGGTCTCAGAAGATTCAGGTAATCGATAATTGCCGCTGGTTTAAAACTAAAGGTCTGGCCAATTATTTCGGTGAGTTTACCATCATCGATTTTGCCAGTGCCGTAGGTGTTAACCATGAGGGAGACCGGCTCAGGATAACCGATGCAATAAGCCACCTGGATAAGACACTTGGACGCTATGCCAGCAGCAACGATGTTCTTGGCGACATGTCTGGACATATAGGACGCTGACCTGTCGACCTTTGAAGGATCCTTGCCTGAGAATGCTCCACCACCGTGAGCGCCGTATCCGCCGTAAGTATCAACTATGATTTTTCTGCCGGTCAGCCCGCAGTCACCCATCGGACCGCCTACAACGAAACGGCCTGTAGCATTGATGAGATACTTTGTATCATTTGAAAGCATCTTCTGAGGGATAACCTTTTTGATCACTTCCTCAACAATGCCGTCCTTGATTGCGTCGTACGAAATCTCAGGAGAATGTTGAGACGCAATGACTACCGTTTCAACTTTGACTGGTTTATCATTTTCATAACGCACTGTTACCTGCGATTTGCCATCGGGTCTAAGAAAAGGTAAATCCCCACATTTTCTCGCTTCAGTAAGTCTGGCGGTCAATTTGTGGGCGTAACTGATTGCCATAGGCATCAACTCAGGAGTTTCATCACAAGCAAACCCGAACATGAGCCCCTGGTCTCCGGCCCCTTGCTCCTTGAAAAGGCCTTCTCCCGCAGTAACTCCCATAGATATATCAGGAGACTGTTTATCCAGGGTTACCAGAACTGCGCAGGTGTTGCAGTCGAAACCCATTTGAGCGTCGTCATAGCCGATGTCAGAGATGGCGCGACGCACTAGATTCGGAATATCGACGACGGCCTTAGTGGTTATTTCACCAGCTACCATGGCGAGTCCAGTAGTTACAAGGGTCTCGCATGCGACTCGGGACCTGGGATCCTGCTCGATCATGGCGTCAAGGACTGAGTCGGAAATTTTATCGGCGATTTTATCTGGATGACCTTCTGTGACGGATTCGGAAGAGAATGAGTAGCCTTGGACCCCCATCGCGAGCCCTCCTTTCGGAACGGAGAAAATGATATTACATAATCGAAATATTTAACCACATTTGTGGCGCCGGGTCAACCTTATTGAACTTAGGACTTTCCCCAAAACATAATTGAGGGGGACGAGTATAGAATGTAGTATTAGGAAGTTAGGGTTTTTTGCAAGTAAAAATGGGGAAACTTCTTGCAAGAGGAAAGGGGACCTCTCAAGGTAGGGTTTTGCAAGAGACGAAGCAATTCGTCGATCCTATCGAGGAGGTCCGATTCGATGTTACATCAAATTGGGTTAAAATTGCGAACCCAGATGGGTCATTTTTCGGGGAAGCTTTGTGAGGGAATGGGCAAGATTCAGAGTAGATTTGTGGGAGAAGCGATTTACGGAATTCA
>JBMFSZ010000210.1:0-6515 GCA_049967315.1 Desulfomonilaceae bacterium | reverse complement strand
ATGGACGCTGGCAGTTCGAGAAAATCTTTGGGAAATGAACCCATTATAGGATAAGGACTTTCGACAAGAAACGTGACTTCTTCTAAAAGGGCATCATCTTCGAAGGGAACAAAGCCCTCCGATCCAGCGATTTTTCCAAGTTCGTCCCTTATCATTGCCGAACGCTTCGCAAAGTCGATTTCTATCCCCTGCTCAGTGAGTTTTTGCCTGTATTCATCAAAGCAAGAAACGCTAAAACTTCCCGGGTGAGTAAACCTGTGGCCGTAGCTGAAATTGCCGCTAGTCACGTTCCCAAAAACAAAAGGAATTGTCATGCCGTTAAAAATTGCCAGGATCCAGTGCACAGGCCTGACAAACCTGGTGTCAAGATCCATCCAGCGCATGGTCTTGGGAAAGTAGATTTTCTCAAGAAGTTCTGGAATGACCAATGAGAGCGTTTCAAGGGTAGATCCGCCATCTTCTACCTTTCTCACGCCAACTACCTCACCTTTTGGTGTTTGAATCCGGACCAAATCCTCGACCGACACCCCCTGACTCCTGGCAAATCCTTCGGCCGCCTTAGTAGGAAGGCCAGATTGATCAAAGGCTGACGCTACAGGAGGCCCTGTTTTTTCGATGACTCGTGGATCAGATTTTTCCGCCACATCCGGAATGCAAATAATCAGGCGTCTGGGAGTAGCAAAGGTTCTAACTGAGCCATGCGCAATCAGAGAACTTTCGAAAAAACGTGAAAATAGTTCGGTTAGTGATTTTAATGCGGGTCTAATATATCCAGCAGGGATTTCTTCAATCCCTATCTCAAGTAAAAACTCACCGTTCATAAGTTCGCCCCTCATTGCTGAGATTGAGCATTCTGCTCCCTAATTAGTGGGTATCCCATCGATTGTCGCTGGTTAAGGTATGCTTCAGCAGCCTTTCTGGCCAGATTCCTTACTCTGTGTATATAGGAAGTTCGTTCAGCTACACTTATCGCGCCTCTAGCATCCAAGAGATTAAAAACATGTGAGCACTTCAGGCAGTAGTCATAACCAGGCAGGGCCAGAGGTTCGTCACAATCCAGCAATGCCCGAGCCTCTGCCTCATACATTGAAAAGAGGTTCACCAACATCTGGGCGTCGGATCTCTCAAAATTGTAGAACGAGCCCTCCACCTCGGATCTGTGATGAATGTCGCCGTATGTGATCGTGTCAGTCCACTTCAAATTGTAAACGCTTTCGACACCCTGAAGAAACATGCAGATTCTTTCGAGTCCGTAGGTCAATTCCACAGATACAGGTTTGAGGTCGAAGCCACCGGCCTGTTGAAAATAAGTGAATTGTGTTATTTCCATGCCGTCGAGCCAGACCTCCCAACCTACTCCCCAAGCTCCAAGAGTGGGGGATTCCCAGTCGTCCTCAACAAATCTTATGTCGTGAAACAGGGGATCTATTCCCAGAGCAGCCAATGATTCAATGTACAAGCCTTGAATCTCGAGCGGCGATGGTTTGAGGATTACCTGATACTGATAGTAGTGCTGGAGTCTATTGGGATTCTCTCCGTATCTGCCATCGGTAGGCCTTCTAGATGGCTCGACATAGGCTACATTCCAGGGTTCAGGTCCTAAAACTCTAAGAAAGGTAGCGGGATTCATAGTTCCAGCGCCCTTTTCAACATCATATGGCTGCTGGATTACGCAACCATGATCCGCCCAAAATCGTTCAAGACGGAAAATTAATTCTTGAAATGTAAGCATCATCCAAACCTTCCCCAGTTAGATTATTTCACGACAGTTCAGCGCCTGAATGTTAACGTTCCGCTCAATCTTTCTTGGTAACATTAGATGTTTTAACAAGTCAAGCTTCACGGCAAAGTTTGATTAATGTCAAACATGTCGGTATAATTGGGCCAAATTGAGACAATTTCACGAGACGGAAACAATCATCACGATGAGAAAAGAACGCACTTTCTTCTTGGGTTGTGTGTGCTTACCAATTCTGGTTTTGGCGCTAACAGGTCCGGCATGGACCCAAGACAATCTGACCAATGTCCAAAGATTAAAGATGATGCTTGATAAGAGGCAATATCAGGAAGTTATCAAGTTAACATCTCCTCTCCAAACTGAGGCGTCTGATCCTGTAATTAAGTTCTATCGTGGGATGGCATATAGCGGCTTAGGTAATTACTCGAAGGCAATTAAAGATTTTTCGGACGCAATTCTTTCAGACGCCACAAACCCGAATTATTACTATCAAAGAGGATTGGCCTTTATCAAGACTGGCCAGGCGCATAAGGCAATAGAAGACTTGACAACTTCGCTCAACCTGAGGCCCAACCAAGTGACAGCTTTAAATTTACGTGCAAAGGCGTTCCTGCTAACCGGCGCGACAGCGAAAGCAATGGATGACATTAACAAGGCTATAGGGCTCGACCCTTCAAGGCCCGAACAATACAAGCTCAGGGCTGACATTCTATCCAATTCAGGCGATTTCAGTAAAGCGGTGGAAGACTACAACAGGGCAATAAGCATTTCTCCCAATGACGCTGTTACTTTCAATAATCGAGCCGTTGCGCTAGCCAATCTTAACAGGATCAAGGAAGCTGTAGAGGACCTCAACCTGGCAATGGAAATTTCAGTATCCAAACCAAACTCTACGGCTACTCCGGTCTTCCAGGGATCGCAATGGTAGAAATTTTGACGTGTACAAATTTTGCGCAGATGAAATGCTCTTGGTGGAATTATTTGTTCATTCTCCAAAAATGGTGTTGGCATGTGTTTCTGGTTGTAGATGTTTTTAATGATGAGGATTTATTTGGAACAGACTGCATGAAGACAAAGATTATGAGGTCTCGTTATCTGTAATGGACGAACAACTTTACAAACAGGTAATAATTGTTGGGGGTGGAATCGGTGGCTTGGCAACAGCCAAGCTGCTTTCAGAGCAAAACATTCCGTTCACTTTAGTTGAGAAGTCCGCGAGGTTGGGTGGCCATACGAAAGACTGGGCCTGTATGGCGACCGAAGTATGTAACTCGTGTTCTTGCTGCTCAGTGTTCGATTTTGAGGATTTTGTGGCATCTTCGCGGGGTTCTAGAATATTGATCAGACATGAATTGTCCGGGGTCATAAGGTCCGATGCCGGAATCAGCGCTGTCAAACTTCAGGACCTTGACTCCGGGACCGAAAGGGAAATTCCCGCATCTTCGGTTGTCATAGCTGTTGGTTTTGAGCCGTTTGATCCTTCTGAAAAAGGTTTTTGGGGCTATGGGATGCATAGGGGGGTTATGACGTTAGTTGAGCTTAATAATTTTATGCGATTAAACGAATTTCACCAACTCCGACGTCCAGACGGGAGCCCAGCAAATCTAGCTTTTTTCCAGTGCGTCGGATCACGCGACAAAAGCATTGGTTCTAACTACTGCTCCCAGTACTGTTGTTCGGCCGCCATAAGAGCCGCCTTGAGATGTCTGTACGAGTATCCTGATACAACTATTTCGATTTTTTATATTGACCTTCAGATTTCCGGCAAAACCGGTCAGTTGCTTATAGACGAGGCCCAGAAAAAGGGAGTTCGATTCGTTCAGGGCGTACCGGGCGAAATCTTGCCCCTTGAGGATGGGAGATTACAGGTAATCTCACAGAGAGAAGGCAGCAATTATACTGAGTATTTCGATCAAGTCGTATTGTCCGTCGGGCAGCGTCCAGCCCCTTCGAATAACAAAATTTCTACCATAACCGGTGTCCCGCTGAATGAATTTGGTTTCTTACAATCCAAATCTGAGCTTGACAGCGCAAGGACTCCAGTTTCAGGAATTTATCTGTCAGGAACATGTTCCGGACCAGCGACCATCCCAGATGTACTACTAACCGCTGGTAAGGTAGTTTCAGCCATACTTGAGGACACAAAAAAAACTATTTGAGGGAATTATGGGCAACATGTTTCAAGGGAATTTGATTCCAGATTCGACATCCAATTCCAAGGTTCTGATTGTTGGGGATGGGCTCACAGCCTCCATAGCGGTTGCGGCTGTTGACTCTCTAGGCCTCGACGTCGTTCATGCTGAGTCTGGCCCAAAATCTTCCGTACTATTTGGAGGTTTTGGTGACGAAGATTCTTCCACTGATTTAAATCTTAGGAATCGATTTGAACAAAAAATTGGGCCATCACACTGCCAGACCCCTCACAGCCTGTTTTCGACAGAAAACGGCTTCACGGCGGTTTTTAAAGATGGCTCCAGAGCAGAGTATGGAGCTGTCATTCTTGCGACTGAAGGAGAATTAAAATCCGCTCCCAAGGATCTCCCAGAAGGAGTCATCTTAATAAGACCAGGGTTCCCGGAAATCAAAATGGGTACCCAAGTCTGTTTTTTACTTGATTACGAAGAAATGACCAATCCATCGATAGGCAAGTGTACAATACGAACGGCCATTGAGAACAAAGAAACTGGTGGTAATTCTTACGTTTTGCTTCGGCATGCGCCAGTTCGAGGACTAGAAGGAGAAACCCTATATGAAGAGGCCCGGCTTTGCGGGGTAAAGTTCCTCAGATATGGTCACCTGCTGCCGCGCTTTGAAGGCTTGCCCACCATGAATGAATCTTCTTTCAGTTTCAGGGTCGCAGTTAGAGACACTGTTGAATCAGGAGAAGACTTTGTTTTTGAGGCCGACAGTGTATTTGTGGGTGTAAATCTCGCACTACCCAAAATTCCCACCGGATTTAAGGATCTGCTCAGTTACGAAGTCGATGAGCGAGGCTACCTCATCCAAAATAGTGTCCACTGCCTTACCGGCAAATCATTTAGGAAAGGCGCCTATTGTTTGGGCCCTTCCACTGGATGCATGGATGTGGCCGAAACCGTTTCAGTCGCAAAAGCGGTTACCCTGGATGCGGCAGCGTGGTTAAAATCATCAGCAGTCACTCGTTGTGAAGAAAAAATGTCTGTCACTGAACAGTGCATCAGGTGCATGACATGTTTAAGACTGTGCCCCCATTCAGCAATCACGATTATGGCGCAGCCGTCAAAATCGAGAATTAAGGTTTCTCAGACCAGATGTCTGGAATGCGGCATATGCGTGGCTGAATGTCCACGGACGGCCCTTGATTTGATAGGTTTTTCCGAAGAAGAATTTTCGGCCTTCCTGGAAAGGCTTCGATCAGATAGATCGACTGAGAAGATAGCGATTTTCGGCTGTCACCGTTCAGCCGGCCACGCAATATCTGAAATAAGCCTTCCCGGCAATGTGTTTTTTTTTCCTGTTT
Source organism: Desulfomonilaceae bacterium (assembly GCA_049967315.1). Lineage (GTDB taxonomy): Bacteria > Desulfobacterota > Desulfomonilia > Desulfomonilales > Desulfomonilaceae > CAJBEZ01. The sequence continues at coordinate 1,278 of JBMFSZ010000210.1, read as the reverse complement.
CATGCGCAGGCCGTTTATCGGAATCGATTTTATCCAGCACTCTCACTGCTGGTGTGAAAGGTGTTCTGATTCTAGGCTGTCATCATGGGAATTGTCGTTCCAAGAACGGTACGGATTTGAGCAAAGCGCGTATTGAAGCCATCTCCAACAAACTGAACAAAGTATTCAAAGGAATTCCTTACATCTCCTACAAAAGTATGGCTGCAAATGAAGCTTCACGAATGTTAAAGATCGTCACTGACTTTGCAAATACGATCACTCGAACTTCAGAATGAAATTCAGCCGTCGCTAAAAATTTCCTCAAAATACCTGCTATGGAGCAAGAAATGAGCCCCGAACCTCTAGTCCTCTCAGCCGAAACAGTGAATCAAATTGGCGTCCCCTCGGCCAGAAGAGATATGGATATTTGTGTGACATGCGGCCAATGTATTTCTCGCTGCTTCTTGAGCCAGGAATATCCTGACATAAACCCTAGAAAGATAATCCGTAAGGCTTTGCTAGGTCGCGAGCAGGAGATCATAGATTCAGAATTCCTTTGGGCATGTACACTTTGTGGAAGATGTACCACCGATTGCCCGAAAAATATCAGTATGGATGTACTGATAAGGCGACTCCGAGGGCTTGCATGGACCCAGGGAAAAGCTCCAAAAAGGCTTTGCGAAGGAATTGAAAAAATCAAGGAGTTTGGAAACAATACAGGTGTTGATTCCGAGGAATTCCGGGATACTGCCGAATGGATAGCTGAGGAATGCGAGGAAGAACTCCAGGAAATATCGGAAGAGGCTGGCAACGTTCCGTTCGACCAAGAGGGGGCGGAGATTCTCTACATGCCAAATCCCCGCGAATATACTTCCAACCCGAATATGTTTCAGGCCTACCTGAAATTTTTTGGGCACGTGAGAGCAGATTGGACTCTTTCGTCACGAGTATTTGATGTAACTAACTGGCCTTATTACGTTGGGGACCAGGAAGACGCTGTAGCTCTAGTACGGGCCATGGTCGAAGAAACTCAAAGGCTCGGGGCCAAGATACTTTTAACCACAGAATGTGGTCACGGTTTCAAAATACTGCGCAAAGACGCCGAACAATGGCTCGGTGAGCCTCTCAATTTCGAAACACTCTCAATAATCGAGCTCGCGCACCGGTATTTTAAAGAGGGTAGATTGAAACTCCGAAAGGGCGCAATCGAAAAGACGGTCACCTATCATGACCCGTGTAATGTCGGAAGAAAAGTCGGTATATATGAAGGCCCCAGGGAACTCTTGAAGTTTATTGCGG
>JBMFSZ010000209.1:0-6532 GCA_049967315.1 Desulfomonilaceae bacterium | reverse complement strand
TGCTTCCTGCTCAGCAGGACCTGCGTTCGAAGGTGGCGGTCTGCAGCACGGAATGCGAGCTGCGCCAGGGGCTATAGAAGGAGTGCTAATTGATCCCGAAACATTCGAGCCCATGATAAAAACGATTGATGCCAAACCAGCTATTGGAATATGCGGGTCTGGCATAATAAACATCATTTCGCAGATGCTCAGGATCGGTATTCTCAACCAAAACGCCAAGTTTTCTCACGATCTTGGAACGGACAGAATCAGAAAGGGGGCAAGTGGATCTGAGTATGTCATTTGCAAGGCTGAAGAGAGCGGCCTGAACGAAGACATTGTTTTAACCGAAGTGGATCTTGACAACATTCTGCGAGCAAAGGCAGCCATGTTCTCCGGATACACCTGTTTGTTGGAGAAAATTGGACTGAGTGTCGAGGAGCTTGACCGTGTAATAATTGCCGGCGCCTTCGGCAGTTTTATCAATCTTGATCATGCGGTCACAATTGGACTTCTTCCAGACATTCCCCGCGAGAAGTTCTCTTTTATCGGAAATTCGTCACTCAAAGGAGCGCGGTTAGCCGTGCTTGACAGGCAGTTAATGATCAAATCCGGTGACATTGCCAGATCGATGATGAATGTAGAGTTGTCGGAAGATCCAGCCTATATGGACAACTTTATGGCCGCTCTCTTTTTGCCGCATACACGGATGCAGCTATTCCCATCAGTTAAACTCGGCGTTTATGGACAATGATGAAAAAGTCTGCGACACAATTTTTGTTGATTTGATTCGAAAGTCTCTGTAGACTAATCATCCTCTACATAGCTTTTTGCACAATTTAGGTCCTTAAAAATCCGGTCATAAGGGAAATGTTGACGTCTCAACTCTTGACGTGTTTCCTGAATTGGTAAGTCTTTAAAACATATCTATTAAAGATAAATACGGAGCGTAAGATGAGCCAAAAGTATGTTTATTCGTTCAAAGAAGGCGACGGAAAGAACAAGAAACTGTTAGGGGGCAAGGGCGCTGGTCTCTGTGAAATGACACAAATTGGAATAAACGTGCCCCCGGGATTTGTTATTTCTACAGAAGCCTGCCTGGCGTATCTTGATTCTGGTCAATCTGAACTACCAGCTGGTCTGATGGATGATGTCAAGAGACATATGGCCGAGCTGGAGACGGCCACTGGCAAAAAGTTTGGAGACCCGAAAAATCCGCTCCTGGTGTCGGTGCGATCAGGTTCTGCCCTCTCCATGCCGGGGATGATGGATACCATACTGAACCTGGGTCTGAATTCTTCCACTTTACCTGGTCTGATAGCTCAAACTAACAATGAACGTTTCGCTTATGACGCGTATAGACGATTTATCCAGCTTTACGGAAAAATCGCCATGGGCATCTCTGATGAATATTTTGATGAAATTCTGGATGCGGTAAAAGTAAGAACAGGCGCCATATCAGATGTAGATTTAACAACCGAGGACCTTAAAGAAGTAAGTGAACTGTTTCTGAATGTCGTAGAGGAACAGACATTCAGGCCATTTCCTGAGAATGTTTATGATCAGCTCGATATTGCTATCAAAGCGGTCTTCAATTCCTGGATGGGCAAACGCGCAGTCGATTATCGCAGGGAATTCAATATTACGCCTGACAAGGCCAACGGCACTGCAGTAAACATTGTGACGATGGTGTTTGGAAATATGGGCAATGATAGCGGAACAGGAGTTGGTTTTACCAGGGATCCGGCGACTGGTGAAAATATAATGTTTGGGGAATACCTTGTTAATGCCCAGGGCGAAGACGTTGTCGCTGGTATCCGTACCCCAAAACCAATCCAAGCGATGGCGGAAGAGATGCCAAACCTGTACAGGCAACTTGAAGACTTGAGAGATAAACTCGAGAAACATTATCGGGAAGTACAGGACTTTGAATTTACTATAGAACGTGGCACTCTCTACTGCCTGCAAACTCGAAACGGCAAAATGAACGCCACTGCTATGGTCAGGACCTCAGTCGAGATGGTTGAAGAAGGTCTGCTTAGCAAGGAAGAAGCTCTTTTAAGAATAAACCCTGAGCACCTGGAACAACTACTTTATCCCGGTCTCGATCCAAACTATAAAGCTGTGCCTCTGGCCACAGGTTTGCCAGCATCCCCCGGAGCTGCATCCGGTAAATGCATATTTGACGCTGACAGCGCCGAAACTGAGGGTAAAAAGGGCGAGAAAGTTATCCTCGTTAGGGAAGAAACCAAACCAGAGGATATACACGGTTTCTTCGCATCCCAGGGTATCCTTACCAGTAGAGGCGGAAAAACATCCCATGCGGCTGTTGTGGCGCGTGGTATGGGAAAACCCTGTGTCGCAGGGGCCGAAGGTATAACCGTGCAGACAGAGCATAGGTTGGCCATAGTCGGTGATAAGGTCATTCACGAGGGAGATGTAATTACCATTGATGGCGCCACAGGCAATGTATATTTGGGTGAAATACCTACGATCGAGCCGGAATTTAGCTCTCATTTGAATACTGTCCTTGGCTGGGCAGACAATATTGCTCGGCTAGGTGTTATGGCAAATGCTGACACGCCTGAAGACGCCGCCAAAGCAAGAGATTATGGGGCCGTGGGCATTGGCCTGTGTCGAACGGAGAGAATGTTTAACGCTGCTGATAGACTGCCGAAAGTCATAGACATGATCCTTGCCGAGACACCCGAAGACAGGGAAATAGCCCTTAACAAGCTACTGCCAATCCAAAAATCTGACTTTGTGGCCATATTCAAGACCATGTCTCCATATCCGGTGACCGTTCGCCTGCTGGATCCACCAATCCATGAATTCTTGCCAAATGAGAATGAACTTGTCAGACAACTGGACGAACTCCGGGGACTCAGAAGTACAATTCGCTCTGCAGAGCAATTCCTTGAAGCCGTGAAGCTTGTTGATTCTGAAGCGCACGCTAGTTATGTGGAGGGATTGGCCAAATTGCCGATAAATTTTTCGTCGCTGGACCCTCTGACGGTAGACGCGGCCATAAACAAGCGCGAACTCATGCTTCAACGTGTAAGGACATTAAGAGAAGTTAACCCAATGTTGGGACATAGGGGTGTGAGGCTCGGAATAACTTACCCCGAAATTTTCAAAATGCAGATCAGGGCTATTCTTGAAGCGACAGCGGAATGTATTAAAGAAAATATAGAAATCAATCCCGAAATCATGATTCCACAAGTTTGTTCAGACAAAGAGCTGAAGTGGGTAAAGGGTTATGTCGACGAGATTCGGGAATCGGTAGAAGCGGGCTATGAGGTAAAATTAAAATTCAAGTTCGGTACCATGATCGAAGTGGTCAGGGCTTGTGTCACGGCAGACAAGCTTGCCGAAATCGCTGAGTTCTTCTCTTTCGGTACCAACGACCTGACCCAGGCGACATTTTCGTTTAGCCGTGAAGACGCGGAAAATAAGTTCCTGCCGTTTTATCAGGAATCCGGAATCCTGGCTGAGAACCCGTTCGAATCCCTTGACGTGGATGGCGTAGGCGCAATGATGGATATGGCGGTAAAGAAAGGGAGACAGACAAGGCCGGAATTGAAGATCGGTATCTGTGGCGAACACGGTGGGCATCCCGCATCAATAGGGTTCTGCCATAAAGTTGGTTTGAACTACGTGTCGTGCTCTGGCCCTCGAGTTCCAATTGCCAGATTGGCGGCAGCTCACGCCGTATTGCTGGAGCAGAAGACGCAAAGGTTTGACGTATAAAAACTTGTTGGCACGGCTTCAAGGGCGGTTAATTTATTTAACCGCCCTGTCGGGTTCTTTAATTCGGATTTACGTTAAGTGGTAGCCGAAAATTGAAAGAACCAAGTTCAAGCATTGACAGTCGCTATCATATAATGCTAATATGTTACATAAGAAAATCATGGTATCTATTAAATCTAATTGTTGATTGAGGCTAAAACATGTTAGGCCATATCAAGCTTGTCTTGGTTTTAGTATTCGCCTTTTCGCTGGGTGTGGTGGTCCCCGGGCACTGCGCCGATTGTACGCCATCCAGACCATGCATACCCGACCGCCCTGTACCACCTGAATCGATAGGATGTTTGGGGGTTCCGTTTGATATTCCGATTTGGCCCACTATTTTAAAAACAGAGTTTCATATTCTTCCCTGGATTAGCTTGAACAAAATGTCGGTATGTTTGCCTGGGAAGTGTAAGGCCGTAGAATTCAGGGTGCCGTGCCTATCACTTAGGCCCATTCCAGTATGGCTACCGTGGTTGAGGCCTCTGGATGCGGAATGCAAGAACTCGGAGCCTTGCGCAGTTCCGTAGCCCATCTGTGAAAAGTCTTGCTGAAGCTAATATTACGCAATGTATTCAGGCATCGTCTTCGTTCCGTCTTGACATTGGCAGGATTGGCAATTGCAATGCTTGCGTTTGGAATTTTACGAACTCTTGTAGGGGCCTGGTATGTCGGTGTGGAATCGTCTTCGGCAAACAGGCTGGTTACCCGAAACAAAATATCTTTAATCTATCCACTCCCTCTAGCATACAAGAATAAAATCCTTCACGTTAATGAGGTAACTGGCCTGGGTTTCGGAATCTGGTATGGTGGTATCTACCAGGATAAGAAGAATTTTTTTCCGCAATTTGCCATCAGCGGTCTTGATTACCTGAATTTGTATCCGGAATTTCTGCTAACTGAACCAGAGAAAAAAAACTTTGAGGCAGATCGAAGCGCCGCAATTGTCGGAAAAACGACTGCTGACAGGTTCGGCTGGAAAATTGGCGACACTATACCATTACAAGGAACAATCTACCCAGGTAACATAGAGCTCAACCTGAAAGGAATTTATAATGGAGCTCACAAAAATACTGACCAGACGGCTCTTTTTTTTCATTATGATTACCTGAACGAAAGACTAAAAAAGAGTTTTCCTGACCAGGCCGATAAAGTCGGATGGTTTTTGACGCGTATCAAGGATTCAGAAGAATCAGCCAGAATATCAGAAGAAATAGATACATTGTTCAAAAATTCGCTGGCAGAAACGCTAACCGAAACGGAAAAAGCTTTTCAAATGAGCTTCGTAGCCATGACCGAAGCCATACTGACAGTTGTAAGAGTGATTTCCTTGGTAGTCATAGGCATAATACTTATCGTTCTTGCAAATACCATGTCTATGACCGCTCGAGAAAGGACGATGGAATATGCAGTCCTTAAAACTTTGGGCTTTAGCCCGTTGTTTATTTTTTCACTGATTGCAGGAGAATCATTGGTCTTGGCCTTGATTGGGGGATTGTTAGGAGCGATTCTGAGTTTCCCAGGAGGGCTGCTGTTTCAGGCAGAACTGAAATCTTTCTTGCCGGTTTTTGAAATAAGCATTGGTACAATTGTTCTCATAATAGTGGTTTCTTTATCCGTGGGGTTTTTGGCTGCGATTCCACCAGCCATGAAAGCGTGCCGCATCTCTATCAGCGAGGGAATGAGGCACGTAGGATGAATCAGATAAAGTGGATAGGCTTTTTGTCATTGTCAGGTCAAGGAATTTGAAAGTTATCCCTCCTCAGCATATGAGGTTTCCCCATTAGATGGGATCCATTCCCGAGTAGTTCTGATGAAAGCAAAAGCGGGTAAAGAAATAAAGAATGTCAAAAGAAAATAGTGAGTGTATCCTATACCGGCTGTTGTCCAACCACTCACGGCTGCTGCCATTATTCCGGACATCCTGAATAGAGCAGACAACAAAGCATACTGGGTAGCTGAGAATTCTTTCCGGCAGATACTCATCAAAAATGCCAGGAACGCAGCGGAACCTAATCCAGCGCAAAAGGATTCCGTCGTAGAAGCGATGTAAATAGAGACGCTTCCAAGATGCGGGTATGCCGAGACGATGACGTAAGATAGGTTACTTATTGATTGCAAGATCCCTAGCGTCCACAGACCAATGTAAATGCCGAATCTGGCCATGAACAGGCCACCAACCAAACCACCTGCTATAGAAGCAAATATCCCGACACTGCCCGTAATCAGCCCGATTTCAGTGGTGCTTAACCCCCTTGCTAGCCAGAAAGGTCGAATCATGGGCCCAATCGCCATGTCGCCCAACTTGAAAAACAAGATGAACATTGTTACTTGAAGAGCGCCAGATCTTCCTAATAGGTCTTTTGCCGGCGCCAAAATAGACATTAATGAAAATTTTGGTCGTTCCACCTCTATGTGAGGCAATTTCATCGACGCTAAACCACAGATTGATAGGATCCCGGCGGCAATAAGGTAAGTCATGCGCCATCCAATCCAGCCTCCCAGAGCAATGAATACTCCTCCTGCTATGACTAACGCGCAACGGTAGGCTGCCTGGCGAAATCCGTTAGCTATTCCCATCTCCGAAGGTCTTAGGAGTTCAATGGTGTATGCGTCTATGGCAATGTCCTGGGTTGCTGAAAAGAAGGAAAGAGCAGCTATTGTAAACCAAAGCATGAAATCGGGTTCTGAGGGGTTAAGGGGTAAAAGAGTGACTATAGAGGCAGCCATGACGATCTGGGCGACGCTGATCCATTGTCTCCGG
>JBMFSZ010000208.1:0-6543 GCA_049967315.1 Desulfomonilaceae bacterium | reverse complement strand
GCCACGTCTATTCTGGCTTTGACAAGTAGGTCTGAGGATTTCTTGACTAGGGCCTGAGCCTTTTGCAATTCCCCGTTATCAAGATAGAGATTTGCGATCATGTTCTCAGCAGACTGTGTTGGTACGCTCACCGCTTTACAAACCTCTATAGCCTTTTGAAAGAAAGTCATGGCCTCCTCACCATTACCTGTAGCGGCGCATAGAGCGCCCAAGCTTATCAACACATACCCTTGTCCTCGTTTGTCGCCGCTTTCGACCTTTTTTTGCAGGGCTTTATCATAATATTCTCTGGCCTTAGCGTTTTGCCCCCAATCTTGGTACACTTTCGCCATGTCGGCCAGTGTGGTTCCCTGCCCCGAAATGTCACCGGTTCTTATCTTTATGTGCAGGGCCTTGGTATAATATTGAAGGGCTGTGGAATACTGACCCCAATCGGCATAGAGGATTGCAAGATTGCCCAGATTCATTCCTTGGCCATATATGTCTGTATTCTGCTGTGGATTCCCAGGAACCTTCTTGCTTATGTCTAACGCCTTCTCATACAGTGCTGCTGCGGCGCTGTAGTGCCCTTGGCTATGATACAGAGCCGCAATATTCCCAGAAATTATGCCTTCAACTTTTAGATCCCCGAATTCCTTGCTGGTTTCCAAAGCCTGGCTGTAAAGCTTCATGGCCTTGTCATAATCGCCCTGTGCATGGTAAACGGTAGCCTCATTGGCCAAGACTATGCCATGACTCCACTGGTCATCCATCTTCAGCGTCAGTTTAGAGACCATGTCATAATATTTTAAGGCTTTGTCATATTCGCCAAAGTAATTATGGTAACTCCCAAAGTCACTGACATATCTGCGAAATAATTGTGGGTCGTTAGCCCATTGGCCTTTCTCAAGCACTCGTTCACTTATTTTGAGGTAGTGCTCCATACTTTTACCTTGACCTGCCAATAGATCTCTCTCATACCACCACTGCTCATAAATAAACCGCAACTGAGGTTCCGAAGATTGAACTTTTACAGCAAACATAGCTAACATGAGGTACACAGCTATTACAGACACGAGGGTTCTTTTCATTTGTCGCTCCAGATAGCATTGTCAAAATAGGGCTGCTTGCAAGGATTTAAAAATAAACTAGTTGTCAAGACGCTTCTCCAACCAGAATGAAGGCGCTCCAGAAGAAAGGGTGATTATAGCTGGCCTTACGGATATCGTCTCTAGCCGCTTTCAGGGAGTCGAGCCTGGTTTTCCCTTCCTTCCTGTGTCTGAAGAAACTCTCGGCTAGTGTAGTGGCTGATTTTTCTTCCACTTCCCATAGAGACATCAGGACAGATTTTGCTCCTGCGTATTGAAATGCTCTACCCATACTCATGACACCTTCACCTGAAAGCTCTCTGCCCAAACCGGACTGGCAGGCAGTCAAAGCTACAATATCCGCATTCATCCTGAGTGACAAAACGTCTGACATTTTGAGAAAGCCATCCGTGCCCGGTGGAGCCATGGTCAAGGCAAGAAATGGCTCCATCAGACCTGGAACATGAGTTGACATCACACCGTGGGTCGCAAAGACCACGCTGCCGTACTGATCAATTTGAGGAGCTATTTTCGTCAGAAAATCAACTTTGTTGGCCTTTATGCCTGTAAGTGTAATACAGTTGGCTCCATATATTTTGCTAAGATTGTCCGCCAAAACCCCAGTCTGAGGCAGCCGTTTGAACCTGAAAGAACCACTACTGCAGTCCTCTATCGTCTGCATGAGTTCTAGATTATTTTTCTTTTCTCGTTCAGCAACTTGACATTGAATGGCCTCTTGGGCTCTCTGATCTTTTAAATCAAACACAGGGTCCGCTATTACCAGAAGCTGGTCCTTAGGTTTGTCCATACTTCCGATGGTTCTGGCGAGCGTAAGAGCAGTTATCGACTGATAATAGCTAATTGGATGTTCATCTCCTAGAAAAGTAAGACCTTCGGGACAATCGATCCCATTAGCCCCCTTGTTCCAGGTCACCTTACCACCTGTCACCAGGGCTTCAAACGGCAATAAAGCCAAACTTCCATCAGGTATAATTATGATTGGCGTACCTTTTGGAACATCAGCCAAGGCTTGTTCTAGAAGCTTTCTATAAAGGGTTTGAGCCAGATCAGGATTGAATTCCTTAAAATGTAGATTCTCGAAGGGCTTCCTGAATTTCACTACGTCCGTCTCGAGATCTTTCTGGTCCCATTTGACGTAGAAGGTTTTATCTATCTTTTTGTCCCGGATAAGTTTTACTCCGACACCGTCTCCTAATACGTCAAACATCACCACACATTCTTCCGGCCTTAAAGCTGATTCTTTTAAAGTAACTGGGCGAGGATACTTCACAGCCGCATAGGCTTTGTACTTGTCCCAAAGCATTTCTATGAAATCTTTAAGTTCTGATTCGGCTGAGTGCGCTTCCTTTTGAAGGTTTTCGTAACGATCCGGTTGCTTCTCTTTATCCGTTTTAAGGATTTCTTTCTTTAGAGCCGCTAGCTTAGAAAGTAGGGCATCTTCCTTTTCCAGAATGTCTACAGGTATTCCAGAAAAACCTCTTTCCGAACGAAGGGCAATGTTGTCCGAGAATGCTCTGGCCCTGGTTACTTCACTCGAATCTATGCTTTGAGCGGCCTGGTTAAGCTTCATCCTCACACGGGTCAGTCCCTTGGCTGGCTCAGAACGATAAAATCCGTTGATCTTAACCTCAAAGAAATTCTTTCTCTCTGAGGGCAAGAGCCCAGATCTGATTTCTTCGGTAAGTTTCATCCCCTTCTCATAGTAGTCTTGAGCCTTATTGTAATCATCCAACGCCTCATAAACTTTTCCAAGTCCAGTATATGCAGTGAAGAGAAGCCCAGCGTCCTGGCGTTTCTCACCAGTTCCTAGAAGTTTGGCATAATAGTTTTCGGCGTTGGGATAATCGGCCTGCGCCAGGTAGAACCTAGCAAATAAACCAACGTCGAGAACTTCTCTAACAAACGGTGCTGCCCTATTTAACTCACCTTTGTCCAAAAAGAGATTTCCTATACGTACCTGCACTCCCCCTGTTGGTACACCGATTTTCTTGTAAATTTGAAGCGCTTCCTGGAAACTATCAAGAGCCTCATCGAATTTACCCATCTGGACATAGGTTGCCCCTAAACCTTCTAATGTGGCTCCGTTGATCATAGTGTCTCCAATTTTTTTGGTGATAGACAGAGCCTCCTTCAGGTTTTCCGTTGCCTTCGTATATTGGCCCGAAAAGATATAAATCGCTGAAATGTTATTCAGGGTAGTCCCCTCTTGTTGTAAATCCCCAATCTTCCTGCTGATAGAAAGAGATTTATCGTAGTAATCCAGTGCCTTAGCATATTGACCCCATGAAAGGTAAACGTTACCTATGTTGTTAAGAGTTGTTTCTTCGCCACGGACTTGTCCGATCTTCCTACTAATGGAAATGGCTTTCTCAAAGTATTCTAACGCCTTACCATACTGGCCCCATGCATCGTAAACTAAACCAATGTTGTTAAGGGCGCTTCCTTCGAGTGCCACATCGCCTACCTTCTGGCCGATTTCCAAACAGTTCTGCAGCCGTTCCAGCGCCTTCGAATACTGGCCCAGCGCCCTATAGCTTTCTCCTATATTGTTCAGTGTTACTCCTTCCCCGTGAACATCTCCAACCTTTCTACGAATTACCAGCGCTTTTTCAAGGTATTCTATAGCCTTTTCATACTGACTCCAGTAATTATAAACACCTGCCAGACTGTTTAGAGTGCGTCCTTGCTGCTCCACATCGCCTATCTTCTTCGTAATAGTCAGAGACTTCTCGAAGCACTCGACCGCTTTCTCATGACGAGCCAACTTGGCATAAATGATGCCTGAGTTATTCAGTGTCCGGCCTTGACTCTTCATATCCTTAATCTTCATGGTAATCTTTAACGATTTTTCATAGTATTCCAGAGCCTTGGGATACTGACCCAATGAGTAATAAACCATTCCTATTTGGTTCAGAATTACGCCTTCGGGTTGGTTCAACCCGGCCTTTTCGAAGATTCTTAAAGCTGCTTCATATTTCTTCAGAGCATTTTCTAGGTCGTCTCTGGAACGAGCTTTTGTTTGGAGATCCTGGGCTTGTTTAAAGAGAGTGACACCTTGTTTTGCCGGCTGAGCAATTACAACCACTGGATTTAGAACAAACACTATCGCGACGAAAAGTATCTTCAGAGACGTTTTATTCATAAGTCTACCCCTGCACTACATGCCTTATCGGTGGCTAGGTTTAACAAATCCATTCTTAAAACCCCAATGGTCAGTTTCAGTTTGATCTTTCGTCTGTACACACTACCTTGATCTGTTTCGCAGTCGGTACCCAGTTCATGATGCTTCCCCAACAAGTATGAACGAGGCCCAGAAGAAGGGATGGTCATAGCCTGCTTTGCGTATCTCGTCCCGGGCTAGTTTTAGTGATTCTCGTTTGTTGTTTCCCTCTTTCAAATGCTTGAAGAAGCTCTCAACAAGATTTACCGAAGCGCTTTCCGAAACACTCCACAGGCTGATTAATACTGACTTTGCCCCTGCGTATTGAAAAGCTCTGCCCATTCCCATGGTTCCCTCACCGGAGATATTCCTGCCTAGGCCGCTCTGACATGCGGTTAACGCAGCTATGTCGCAGTTGATATTCAAGCCCATGACTTCACTCATTCTCAGGAAACCATCCTGGCCCTTGGGCGTGTCCAAAAGCGTCAATATCAACACTGGCTCCTGAATGCCCGGTAAGTCTTTCCCAAAGTAGCCGTGGGTCCCAAACACTACCGAATGGTATGGAGTCAGGTCCTTTTCTACGATCACGGATTTCTTGGCGGCCATCCCTTCGTATATATCAGTCCGGGACGGGTCGGCCCTTTTCAACGATTCTCCCAGTTGAGCTGTAAGTTTAAGTCGTGCAAAGGTAATAGAGTTCTGGGCCTCCATTGGTATAAGGAGGTCCGTGGGGAGGGAGGCTGCCAGTTTGTCCCTATCCTGGTTGGCGTATTTGACCAGACGAGGATCGTCAAGGGTAAAAACGGGGTCCACCATAGCAAGTGTCTTCTGCCCCGTTTTCTTCTGCTTACCTAAGGTGCGAGCCAAAGTTAGGGCTGTAACCGACTGGTAATAGGAAATCGGGTTGCGATCCCCAAAGAATTCGGCCCCTGATATCTGAGGTATTTTCCCTTTGGTTTTCATCTTTCCCTCATTGTTGAGAACAAGCATCTCGAATGGCACCACCCCAAGGGATCCATCAGGGATAACAATTAGCGGTGTGTCTTTGGGTAGATCGAACAAGATGTCTCCTAGGAGGAGGTCAGATAGTTTTTTGCCGGAGGCAAAGTCAAAGGTTTTAAGCTTCTCTATAGGAGAATCCCCGAGACGCAGTTCCATAGGCTCCCGGAACTTGCGGACCAATTCGTCGACCTCTTTCCTTGCAGTGGGTTTGAAGAGCCCTTTGACCAACTTCTTACCGTGAATCAGATATATGCAGATACCGGGTTCGTTAACTTCATATTCAAGAGCCCATTCATCGTTTTTTAAGGCTGTTTGTGCGAGATTCATTGGTTGAGGATATTTAGTGGCTGCGTAAAGCGGGTATTTCTTTCTCAGTTTATCTACGTGGCGCTCCTTTTCGGATCGTACATCCTTAACCTGTGTCTCGAACGAATCTATCGCATCCTTGGAGCCTTTCTCATAAGCCTTTTGAAGCCCCTGGCTAAAAGCAGCTAACCTGTTGTTTATGTCTGAGTCCTGCTCCACGATGTTCTTTGGGACATCGAGAACAATATCTTGAGACTTCCCGGCCAAGGATTCAGCAAAGATTCGAGCCTTTGTCGCCTCTGATTCCTTGAAAGATTGTTCGGGCTTTCCGTTCTTCAAGAGGACACGAGCCAGCCCCTCATATGGGGTTATTCTGGGGATGTGTAAAATCTGAGCGTCGTAGAAATCGGTTCGCTGGGCAGGTGTCAGACTGTCTCGAATCTGTTCGGTCACGTCAACGGCGTTTCTGAAATGCTCCTCAGCCTTGTTGTATTGGTTCAAACCCTCATATGAAAGCCCTAACCCAGTATGACTGGCAAATAGCCCGTCAACACTGTGGTTTTGCAAAGATCCTTTCAACTGCTGTTCAAACTGGCGCTTCGCTTCGCTAAAATCGAATTTGACGAGCGCAAGCCTTCCCAAAGACCACACTCGATTAGCTTTCTTCAAAATGGCCTCTGCACGCGACAGGTTTCCCATTGTCAGGTAAACACTGCCGATGGCGTCTTCAGTTTCATCGTAAGGGACACCGGTTTTCATTTGGACAGCCAACGTCTTGTCATAATATTCCAATGCCTTCTGATACTGACCCAAATACTCGTAGACAATTCCTAAATTGCCCAACGTGTCTCCCTCACCCTTCAGATCACCAATCTTTTGCCGGATGGCTAGTGACTTCCCAAGGTATTCCAATGCTTTTGGATATTGGCCCCAAAAGGTATAAATCAGTCCGATGTTGTTGAGAGACGTTCCCTCACCCTCTAC
>JBMFSZ010000207.1:0-6578 GCA_049967315.1 Desulfomonilaceae bacterium | reverse complement strand
CCACCCAAAGGATTGGGTGTAGAAGATCTCACATCGCTGAGACTACCTGCAAGGCTAATTCTAGTTGATCCAATTACCTCAGCGAAAAACGGGGACATCTGCCGCTTATAATCTTGAATTATTGTAGTCACGTTTGGATCTTCAGGAACATTTTCATCCAGATTTATCAATTCACCTCTATATGTTTGAATTTGGCCATCCTTGACATCAACATCTAGCTTTCCCAAAAACCTGGAGTAAGCGCCGGCCTGGCAAACAAGGGTTTTGTCCAATTTCAACGGTTCAGGAACAGAGGTGTGCGAATGGCCACCTATAATGACATCTATGCCTGGACATAGAATTGCTAGTTTCTTGTCCTTATCTATTCCCAGGTGGGTAAGAGCTATGACGAATTTGCCATTACCAATTTTTTGCGCTATGTCTCGAGCGACGTTCACGGGATCTTCGAAAACAAGATTTTTGACATTTCTGGGATGAGTCAATTCCGGCGTATTCACAGTGGTAAGACCTAAAATCAGTATCTTACACTTGGTGTCCGGTATTTTTTTGATAATGTATGGTTTGAAAACAGGCATCCCATTTTTATAGGTGATATTTGCGCTCAAAAGAGGAAATTTCATCTCAGGCCTAAGTTTCCTGATCAGATGATCCAGCCCATAATCAAACTCGTGGTTTCCAACTGTCATCGCGGTAAACCCCATAGCATTCATCAACTTCACACCAAAAGCCCCTTTAAAAACCGCCGAATAGGCTGTCCCGGTAAAGAGATCTCCAGCCAACAATGTCAGAGTCATTCTTCCTTCGGACTCATTGGCCTTACGGATCTTTTCCATCAGGGTCGCTGCCTTCGCGAAACCTCCTGTATGTGAGCCATCTTTGAGTTGCTCGGAACTGTAATGCCCGTGGGTATCGTTCATGTACAAAATCGTAAGTTTGAAAGAACAGGAAAGATCCTTAGACCACGAGATATTGGAAGACAAAGCGAACAGGGCAACAGAAGTAAAAAGGACCACAAGGCTTTTATGAATTTTCCACCGAGAACTCATCAACATTGTCTTCTCTCCCGAAACAAAAACGGCGATAAGCCCGTAAAGACTAACTCTCGCATCAACCTACGATTAAACTAGAGATTAGAAGTCTAGGAGGGGATTGGTCGGGGTGGCCGGATTCGAACCGGCGACCTCGTGCTCCCAAGGCACGCGCGCTAACCAGGCTGCGCTACACCCCGAACATGCTGTTTATAAATCTTTACTTAAAAAATGGCAAGCGCCACCGAAACGGATCGTCCGATTTTTAACTCCCTGTATACGGGCGCAGACATCATCAAGAATCTATCTCTCCATTCTTCTTAACAAAATCAACAAATGTCCTCAGCGCAAGAGCCCTATGACTAACGATATTCTTGGTATTCGAGTCCATTTCACCAAAAGTTAGACCAAATTGTTCGTTGTAAAATACAGGATCGTAACCAAAGCCGCCTGTTCCCCTCGGCTCCTTCAGAATGGTACCTTCACAGACACCCTTGAACAACCTGTATTTACCACTAGGAAAGGCCAAGGCCACCACACAGACAAATCTCGCCGTCCTAAGGGGATCCTTTACTCCTTCCATTTCATCCAGTAATTTGAGATATTTCTGCCTGTCGTCACAACCCAAACCGCCATATCTAGCGGACATTACACCAGGTCTACCGGACAACGCATCAACACACAAACCGGAATCGTCAGCCAGAGCCGCCATACCGAGCGAGGAAGCCACAAAGCTAGCTTTTTTCAGAGCGTTATCTTCAAAGGTTTCACCATCTTCATCTATTTCAGGAATACCGGGAAAATCATCGAGTGACATTACAACAATTTTCGTTTCGACAAGGAGCTCCTTAATTTCTGCAAGCTTTCCCCTGTTTCTTGTCGCAATTACAATTTTTTCAAGTTTCATTAAATTACGGGCTCATCCGAATTAGAATAGATGTAAATAGATGAAATTTGGCGCTTGCTGGGAAAGCGAAACTATTGGCCTTCCCCATCCAAAACGCGGTTAAGCGATTCCTCACTTGCGTGATATGGATCGCTTCGTTTGGCCACAATGTCCTCTATGATCTTGTCCACGGCCGATTGACCGCCTACCCTTTTCATGGCCCTTTCAAACAGTCCTTCTCTGAAAAGATCCATAAATTGACCGAGCGCTCTATTACGTTCAAGCTTTCCCATACGATCTTTGCCCTGGTTTTCGAGATATAGTTTATGACTGAGTATAGCCTCGTAGACTTCTTCTACCCCCTTGCGCTGAGTAGCTACACATTCCAAAACTCTCGTTTCCCATCCGTCTGAGCGTCTCGATTCGGGACTCATTTGGAGCATGAAGAGAATCTCTCTAACTGTTTTACTTGCGCCTTCCCTGTCAGCCTTGTTGACAACAAACAGATCACCTATTTCCATTAAACCCGCTTTGATGGCTTGAATGTCGTCACCCATGCCAGGAACGGTCACCACAACTGACGTGTGAGCATTGTTAACAATATCGACCTCATCCTGCCCTACCCCAACGGTCTCAACGATTATTACATCTTTTCCCATTGCATCGAGCACGATAATTGCGTCAGCCGTCGACCTAGTCAAGCCTCCGAACTTTCCTCTGGTAGCAAGTGACCTTATGAATACACCATCATCCAGAAAATGTCGCTGCATTCTGACCCTGTCACCCAGGATGGCACCCCCTGAGAAAGGGCTAGTAGGATCAATGGCCAGAACGCCGACAGTTTTGCCATCCTCTCGGAATCGGGAAATTATTCGATCTACCAAGGTGGACTTTCCCACACCAGGTGATCCAGTGAAACCAATAACGTATGCTCTTCCGGAATATCCATAAAGCTTGGCCAGATCCGGGAAAACACTTTTGTCCCCGTCATCAACCCGTCTAATGAGTTGAGCAGTAGCCCTTACGTCACCCTGAATTACTTTATCCGCAAGTGAGCCGTTATTAGGCAAAATTCGTCACTCCTTTAAATGACTGAAAGAAATTTTCATTGGCCAAATCCATCTTTAACTACGGCATTGGTAGATAAGAGCCTCGACAATCCCACCCGTTCTAACAAAATTGCACCTCGTGCTTACAGGAGTGAACCGTAGCACTTCTGAGTCCGGTTGCAACTGCAATTGAGCGGTTCTAGATACCTCGTAATCGGTTTGCGAGTTTTGTTAAAGCATGGGAGATTCTTGCAACCACGGGAGGCTTCCCCGGAAAATCGCAGACTTCACATAGTTTCATTCGCCTGTTCTTTTCGTTAAGGTTTTTTCGGTACATAGTTGCCAAAGGACCATCCAGGATTTGTACCAAACTCTTTTCCAGAATATTCCCAAAAATTACATCCCCCTTCCAGTCACAGCAACACAGCACCACGTTGCCATTTTGGTGGATGTACAACTGATTGAAAGGCCTGAAACACCAAGCTTTCAGGGACTTTTGTTGCAAGTGTATTCCTGGGACATTCCCAGCCCAATTCTCCTGTCCATCCTTCGTCCAATGCGTCTTGTTTTCTATAATAATTTCCTGCTTGATTGAGTTTAACGGCTCCGGCCTGATCATGTGGAAAAAATTTCCTGTGACGTGTTTGACGCCCGGACGTCTTTCGCTTATTTCAGTTGCAATTGAATTCAAATTTTTAAGGCGATCATGCTTGTCGTCATAACAATTAATGACCAGCTTGTGCAACCCTGCCTCGAAAAGAGCCGAGCCCTTTTCCGCTGTAAGCATATCGCCGTTAGTCTGAAGCAGTAGTTTCGAAGAAGGCAGGTACTGTCGCGCCAGAGAAACCAAGTCAGGAAGGCGCTTGTCCAAAAGAGGCTCGCACTGAAGAAATGGTGAAAATCTACCAGTAAAATTCACAGCCGCAAGCTCGTCCAATATACGTCTATAAGTATCCAGGGGCATTAGGCTCGGTCTTCGGTGAAACTTCTGGCTGGGACAAAATTCGCATGATCGATTGCACCAGTTGATAGTTTGAACTTGTACATGCTGCAGATCCCAGTTTCGTCTCATTATATGCTCCTGTAATTATGTTACTTCTCATCGTTTCAGTCGAATCGTTGATTCAAGCATTTTTCATTGAACAGGCGGGACAAACCAACGCATTAATTTTGCTCGAGGCCCCAATCATAAATTTAAAATTTAAATTATCTACACGATGCATCGTAAATGTATTTATATAATTTGTTTGTAAGGAACTGCAAGGAATAAGTAATACAGCACGCATCACGAGTTAGAACAGACAAGGGTCTGTCATGCTGTGAACCGATGCACGAACTAAAACCTGCCCCCTGCTACCACAGAATACCTCAGGCTATGTTAGGGTCTTATCAGAGAATTTTAGCGAACAAACAAATCTGACAGCGCGCCTGTGTGAGCAAGACTTTTCCCAAGAGTCCTAAAATTAGTCTTGATCGATTCAAACTCAATCATGCAAGCAGAAGATTTGTAACGAGAACAGCCGATAGAATGATTCCACTGAAATGTTTTCGGTTCGGGCTGGACCTTGCTTATCATCTAATATATAAATGTAGCCTTCTATCAAATTTTAGGAGTAAAAATGGCCAAAAGGTTTCAACAATTTCTGGGTTCTACGCCTGGAATAACAGTTGAAATAATAGACGGGGAAAAATCTCCCTTTAGGGTGAAGACTGATGATGGTTTCGAATTCTGGGTAAGCGGCGAAGATTTCAAGAGTTATTTCAAAGAAGTAGGATCCCCTACTCCAGACAAATGGATGACCTTTGTGACAGATTCAACCACGAACCTTGTAGAAACCGAGGTTGCCAAGGAAGCTATCGATCTTGTTAACAATATTAAGAGAGCGTTTAAGGACTTTTTAAAAGCTAGAAGTTTTCTTAAGGATTTTTATAACAATTATTCGTCAAAGCCCGAGACTGATGTCAAGGTAATTTGTGAATTACTCAGACAGAGCGCAAAATTTCCGGAAGCAATTTCTGACAAAATGGCGCAACAAATTGTTGGGTTGGCCCCCAAAGCCAAACAATTGCTGGCGGACGATAGATTCGCATCTCTCGACTGGCCCTTGAACCATTCTGTTGGGATAAGTCCGAATCCCGCTCAGTTACCTATGATTAACAAGGATGCTCATAAAAAACCTTTGCGGAACATAAATCCAAAAATGAAAAATGTTGAATTCACCGTCGAGGGGGATACCCTAACAATTACGGTCAATCTTTCTGCGGAATTTGGTCCATCCAAATCTGGTAAGACAATTATAGTGGCCTCTACTGAAGGCAATAAAACCGTTCCTGGTAGGACGGAAAAGGTGGGGCTCAACGTATATAAAGAACCGGGCGAAACAAAAAAGACGGGTAATAAGAAGTCCTTCAAAAACATGGAGATGAACGTTAATGAGGATAGATTGGATATCACCGTTGATCTTTCGAATGAAATCGGACCATCCAAATCTGGAAAGACTATTATCATAGGTACCAGTGGCGGAAACCAGCTTGTATATGGTCGATCCGAGAAGATAGGACTTAATGTTTACAAGGCCATTTAAATATTGGGCGCCGATTTCTAGAACAGGATTGTTGCTTTTTTAGAGTTTAACGCCTAATAAATGCTTATGCGTACCTGAAGGGGCTCTTTTTCAAAGTCCCATATAGTGGAGGTTTTTATGTTCGTTTTTGGAACTGCCGAAGATGTTTTTACGATGGCTGTCCGAATTGAGGAAAATGGTCACGCTTTTTATTCTGGAGCCGCTGAAAAAGCGACAGATCAAGAAACGAAAAAACTGTTTGAACAGTTGGCTACCATGGAAGCAAACCACATCAAAGCTTTCAAGAGTTTAAGGTCTTCCTTACCTGAAGATGCTCTCTCTCCAGAAGTTTGGGACCCGGAAGGTTTAGCCGAGAGTTACCTTCAGGCATCAGCCGACACGCACATCTTTACCCATGAAACTGCTGGGTCGCGCCTCAAAAATGTAAATTCGACCCAAGAAGCCATTACTATGGCCATACAATTTGAGAAGGACTCAGTAGCATTTTTCTTGGGAATGAAAGAAATTTTGCCTGACCCAAAAGGCAAATCAGAGATTGATCAGCTCATTAAAGCCGAAATGGAACATGTAAGAATGCTAACATTGACGGCGCGGAATCTTTCTGAATCAGACGTCGCAGGCATCGCTTGAACATAATAATAAAGGAAGATTCTATTTTAACAGCCTTATGATTGGAAAAGGGGGACTGGGGCATGATTATTCTGGCCCCCCTTCCCTTGCAACGAGAGACGTTTGAATTCGATTTCCCTTTCTCGGGCCCTCAAGTATTTCCAGATTAGCAAAACATGAACCGTCATTTGCCCCGAGGCAAGATATTACCTTACATTTTATCGGAATACCCTCGTCCATCAAAGTGATGATATCACCCGCCGACATTAACTGATCCCCCCGTAAACTAACCTGCTTCTGCTTAGGCTTTCTCACAATAATGCCTCACTAAATTCAATTAACGGCGATAAAATGGCTCTTTTTACTCTAATCCGTTAGGGGTGGAAAGATTCTCTCAAAAATACGATTTACCTCAGACTCC
>JBMFSZ010000206.1:0-6618 GCA_049967315.1 Desulfomonilaceae bacterium | reverse complement strand
CTCAAGAAACTGCAAAAGAAATACGGGGGCAATATCGAATACCTTCTATCACGACTAAATGTCCTGTCCGACGAGTTTTCGTCCATAATGGACACTGAAAAAGCGCTGAAAAAAGCTGAAAACAAACTGGACACAGCCCGCAGTGATTTCATGGCCGCGGCTGAGATTCTCTCCCATGAAAGGCGCCAGGCCGCCAACCGCCTTGAAGAGTCCATGAAAAAGGAGCTTGCCGACCTCGCCATGAACGAGGCCGCATTCTCGGTATGTTTCAAAGAAATGAGCGGCGACAGGATCGGCGCAAAAGGTCTTGAAAGTGTTGAGTTCTTTCTGGCTTCCAATCCCGGGGAAGCTGCGCGGCCTTTAGCCAAAGTAGCGTCCGGTGGTGAGTTGTCCCGAGTCATGCTGGCCCTTAAAGCGCTGGAAACAGACTCATCAGGAGTGGCGAGCACACTTGTATTCGATGAGGTCGACGCGGGCATTGGTGGGCTAACAGCCCTGGCTGTAGGGGCCAGACTGTCCCGCGTCGCCAGGCGACAGCAAACTATATGCATCACGCATCTCCACCAGATTGCCGCTAGAGCCGACCATCACATTGCTGTGCGGAAATTCGTAAAAGATGGTCGAACTTCCATTGAGGCCGTCTCTATCATTGACGACGAACGGGTAAAAGAGCTCACCAGAATGCTTGGAGCTACTGACGACTCGGCCCCCATCGTTGAGCATGTCACCAGACTGGTAAGACAGAATACGAAAGGGCAATGACTTGATAAGAAAAGCTACCCTTAAGGACGTCAAGAAAATTCACGCCTTGATCTCGGAACAGGCCAAGGGGGGGCATCTGCTTGCGCGGGCGATTGCCGACATTTACTCACAGATTCGAGATTTTTCAGTGGTCGAAAACAATGACGGTGAAATCATTGGTTGCGGAGCACTCCGGATAGTTTGGGAAGATCTTGCTGAAATAAGGTCTGTGGCGGTTCAGTTTGAGCGCCAGCAACAAGGTGTCGGAAGGAGCCTCGTTGAGAAGCTTATCGAAGAATCGTGCGAAATGGGCATCAGGAAGGTTTTTGTGTTAACTTACAGGGTTAGCTTTTTTGGTAAAATAGGCTTTGCCCTCATGGACAAAAGTCTTTTGCCTCATAAGATTTGGGCGGACTGTGTTAAATGTCCCAAATTTCCTGAATGTGATGAAGTAGCAATGGCAAAGGAAAACAATAATTGTTCAGGTCTGGAAAATAAATGAGGCGCTGATGAAAAGATTCCATATGTTCAAACAAACTGTTTCCGCAGAAAAAGCCCTTTCTTTTAATATAATTTTGTTTTTTGTATTTCTATTTGCTTGTGTTCTTGCGGGTTGTGGGATGGTAAACTTGGGGAAATGGAAAG
The DNA here is from genome assembly GCA_049967315.1 of Desulfomonilaceae bacterium. GTDB lineage: Bacteria > Desulfobacterota > Desulfomonilia > Desulfomonilales > Desulfomonilaceae > CAJBEZ01. The sequence goes on along the minus strand of JBMFSZ010000206.1, from coordinate 5,232 downwards.
GAATTGAAACTTCAGCCGCTGATGAACACTACTATCTTGTAAAAGACGCGTATATGTCACCAGGTTCCCTGATTGGAGCCAAAGACAATTTTGACCACAATATTCACAGTTCCGTACTTCTCTGTTTTACACCACGTAATGAACCCAATCACTATACCGCCGAATCCGTCTGGTATGACCCTTCCGATGTAGAATACAGAAAGATCCGAGAGACTTATGACTCGCAGAAAGAAAGCAAAAAGGGCATGAGTCGGAATCCAAAGGGAACCATGAGAGTGATGTCATTGCCTACGCAAGAGCTTTATGATCACAAGCCAGGGCTTTGGAAAGTGGAACTTTTCCTTGATGGTAAACTGGCTCGACGCCTCAATTTTACGGTACGATAGCCTTTTTTGAAATCACAGGGAAGCCTTCAGTTACGGCCAGAAAACATTTCGTCCATATCATTATGGAGAGTGTAACGGCCAAAAACTTTCCCGGATGGATTTCTGCCCTCATGGAAGATGGATTGTAGATAGCCGGTGGCCCAATAGATTTAGCCCTGCGGCCAACATGACATCGGAAGCTGCATAAAGTGTACACGGTCACACAACAAGAACAGTAATCTACGTTTTCCAATGAGTCATTGACCGGCCCTTTTTCCTCCCACATACTGATTATCAGGAACCAGTAACAACATATTACCTTCCATTTCGTCATTTAGGGACACGTTTCCTCTTTTGAAAAATTTTCACGAAAGGGGCTCAGGAATGTTTCCATCGTTTGCAATTGGAGTGGACCCGTCCAGCGAAAAAAGAAAACTGCAGAAGCTAACCAGGGATGAACTGCAAAAACTTGCTCTGAACAAATACTACCTCGATCAGGATTTTCCAGAACATTCAAAACCAATAGATAGCTATAAATTCTGGGGTATCGCCTCTAGGAAGACTCTCGAAAAGCTAAGCGCGCCACCAAGCCAGGATGAAGCAGCCACCAACTAAAAAGGCTGATATTCGCTGTTCGTTTCAAAATCATCCCACTTTACCCGCAATTCCGGAATACGAGGCAAAGATGGAGCTACCTTCCCCAAAAAGAATGATCGAGGGAAACTCAACCCACAATGATCTCGAAAACCTCGCCAAGGCAAGCGTGGAGTACCTGAGGCCATGGTTGAAGAGTTCACGGGAATTTACCAAAACCCGTTCAGCCAGATGGAAACTCCTCGAAGATCTTTATCATAATCGTCGTGATCTATCTTCATGGAACGCGAATGAAAATGTAAGCGTGAATTCTTGCAAACTTTCCGGCGGCGCCGACCAATCGTGCTCAGCCGTAACAAACTGGCAATCGGACATTATTCTCTCCCCCTCGTACATAGTGGACACATGGGCTGACCGTGCCTATCAATCGATCTTCAGTGGCCCGGAGTGGCTCACCGTCATTCCTGAAGAAACATTCTACAGTCCCGCCACGGATGACCGGTATCCGACATCTTTTAAGCTCCAGGAACTACTCGTAAACAGGCTTGCGCAAGGTCATGTTCACGCAAGACTCTATGAAGCCTTACAGAGTCTCTGCCTCTTTGGAACGGTACTGGCGAAAATCTCCTGGCGTTGGGACCCTCGAGCCTCAAGACGATGGGACCGTAACTCATTGGGCATAATCGAAGAACAAACCGAACGCTTTGACTGCCCTGTTATGGAACTCATTCCTCTCGATAGGGCGCTCATTGACTGGAGCGCCACCCACAGTGATGTCCAGCGCCATTCAGGTACTGGTCATATCGTTGATAAATCTCGGGAAGAGATAATCGAAATGTTCGATCGGGGCGTTTACAACGTTAACCATGAAGAGTTCCTTCAAAAGTGGCAAACTTCTTACTCTTCACGCAATTTCGAATCTGACCATTTGACCGCTCCCCAGGATGCCAACGGTCTGTCTACTCCGGAACCTGTACGTTTCTGGGTTTGGGAATGGCACGGACGAATTCCCGGCCACACTGGCAATCGGGAAATTATATGCGCTATTGTGACGGAAATCGGAGCTGATTCGATCGATGACGGGCTTATAATAAGAATTTCCGATTCTCCGGCGCTTTGGTCCGGCTTGCGCCCGTTCATTCTCGCCCATTATACACCCACGCCCGGCCCTTTTGGAGTTGGAGCGGTTGAAACCAATCTCGATCTCATCCACTCAATCTCACAGTTCCTGAGCCAATCGCAGGACAATGCCCGTCTCACGGCAAACGCCATGCTGGTGGCCCGTCGGGGATCCTCGGTTACCCGCAGCCTGTCTGAGGAGGACGATTTTGTTTACCCGGGGAAAGTCTGGCTCGTGGATGACCCGGATGACATTCGACCCTTCCCTGCGATGGGGTTCCCACAAGCGGAAGTCAATGCTCTGATAAATTATCTCAACATCATGCTGGAAAAAAGGACGAGTATTTCAGATTCATCCCTCGGTGTTTCTTCAAGGGACAAAACAGCTACCGAGGCTCATATACTTCAGGAATCAGCCATGAATACATTTGCTACTCGAGCTGACCTGTTTGCAAGAACATTTGTCGAGCCCCTGGGCAAACTGGCTTTGTCAATGATCCAGCAATTCCTGGTAGACGATCAGCTAATTGCTGTGCGGGATCATAGTGGTCTCGACGTGCCTTTAACAGTAACGACGGATGAAATTCAATCAGGCAGGTACAACGTAATTGCCACAATCACACGTCAGGATTCGACCCGTGTAGCCAAGGCCCAGAGCATCGAGAGGGCCCTGCCAACACTGGCCAAATTTACACCAACACTAGCCGAAGAAGGTGTAAGAGTATCATTTTCCGAGCTTATTAAAAGATACCTCGACCTGTTGGGTATAGACGCTGTTGACAGGGTTTTCACCAGAGTGCAACCAAACACTGACAATCAACCCGGCCTGTTTGAATCGCAGAGCGACAGTGTTGATAGAGCAGAGTCAGATAACTCTTATTTTCCACATCGCCTTGTACAAAATGGAGGACCACTTGGTTCATACCCAAGTGATGTCAATGCCCTCGCCCAGTTCCTGCAGATGAACGCCAGATGGACGTCATGATTCTACATCCATGTCATTTCGAACAGGTTTCCCACGGCGGCGTGTATGAACGTTGCACAGTCGATCTAAGCATTGTGGTTGAAAAGAGAAGCCGGGTTTCATTTTTTCAAAACCCATGAATTGAATTGATCCAAAATGACAACAATACTAACGGAGGAACAAATGCACGAAGAAATTCTTTTCGATGGTTCCGATGCTGTTGATTCTGAAAATGCGCAGCTCAATCGGGAGCCGCTCCCCCCAGATTCAAACGATGAGCCTTCCGACGCCAGTTCCGGTTCAACAGGGGCAGAGCCAATCTCCGATGTCTCAGAGCATAACACAATGGATGCCTTGCGTGACCTCCTTCGTCAATCTGTTGAAACCAAGACTGAGCTTGCAGAAACAAGAAATCTCGTCCGAAAGATGATTGATCGTGAGCTGGTTTCAGAGAATAAGGCGTCCGAAGACGAATTTATCAGGCAGCTTAAAGAACATTATCAGTCAGATCCCTTTCAGGGAGCCGCCATGTTGGTCGGCAAAGCGCGCGAAGATCTCCAGAAAATTATGGATCAGAAAATATATGAAGCGCTTGGAGCACGTGAGCAGTTCAGTCGCCTTTTGGACGATTTTCTTGACGATCCTTTGCACCAGTCGTTGAAAACCTTTCGCAATGAACTTGAATTTCTGATCCGTGACCGTGGAGTAGAGCCAAAAGAAGCCGCCGAATTTCTGAAATCCGTAGAGGGTAAAGCTCGCAAGGCGGCCGTTCAAAAGGCTGAAACCATGCGGGAAGTCCGAAATCGGGCCACCACCGAACAGGGAAGTCGTCCCATGGAGTCGATAGACCCGGACAGAGAACTCACACGGGCATTCAGGCAAGCCAGAAACCTCGATGAGATGTTCGCTGTATTCAAGAGGGTCAAAATGTGATTGGACATGCCTCTGTGTCATTTCGAGGAGCATAGCGACGAGAAATCTTCGCAGGCTGCTTATGCGTAATAAGTCCTTTCCCCTACGGCGCTGCCGTGGGCTACCATGGGTCGCCGCCCCTCCGGGGCTAGCCCCAGCGGATATCAACATCCATATTTTCCTGACCCTGTAAGGGTCACACATAAATAGGGGTAGGAACAGCCGGTTAAACCCGACCGCTCCCCCCTCCGAACCGTACGTGCGGGTCTCCCGCATACGGCTCTCCGGTTGGTGGTTCACCTCCGGGAGGATTGACTGGCTTTCGCATGGGCTGCAACAAGAGAGAACAACCCCTGTTCAGCAAAGAAAGCATTAGGCCAGCGTTGATGGTCAGCCCCGCGGCCCCTACCCCTAAGGCCCAGGCGGTCGCGGAGTATGCTGCGCAGGCGCATGCGTATCCACGAGTCCAGAGGTCTAAAGGTGTAGGGATGGCAGTGTTTGAAATACTCAAACCAACCACGAAGGGTACGATTGACATCCAAGATTATCGCGAGGAGACTATGGCCATTACGACGCCGGGTCTTGCCACGGATCGCATCCTTGAGGGTCTGCTCACTCTTACGCCTAGGCCAGCGCTTGCCCCGCTCAAAATGATAACCCAGAAAGTCGAAGCCACCGCGAGCGGTTGCGTCGACAATGCGGGTTTTGGTCGGGTGCAAAGTAAGGCCCGCTTGGGCCGTCCATTGCTGAACCAAAGCCAGAGCATGAAGAGCCTCAGATTTCGTGCGACACAGAATGACAAAGTCATCGGCGTAGCGGACCATATTGACACCGCTTTGGGCCATCAGATGGTCAAGAGGGTCCAAGTAGATATTGGACAACAACGGACTCAGGACAGCGCCTTGCGGTGTCCCGGTTTCCGGTGTCCAGCCGGTGGTCGTTTCCATGATTTGTTGTTTCAGAAACAACTCCACCAACGCCAGGATACGATTGTCGGCAACCTTGTCCCGGATACGGGCCATGAGAAGATCATGGGGGATCGTATCAAAATAAGACTTCAGGTCCGCATCCACGACATAGGTGTAACCTTGCTTGAGAAGCAGGTCCACCTGTCGCAATGCGTCCTTACAACCCCGGCCCGGCCTAAACCCGTAACTGTTGTTGATTTTCACATTAGATTGACTGATTTTTGCTGATTATATGGGACAACTTGTCGGTTTTATCACTTTGTTTGGTCCGAGCCGGGTTTCCCGGCTCGGTATTGGGTAATCAAAAGAT
>JBMFSZ010000205.1:0-6650 GCA_049967315.1 Desulfomonilaceae bacterium | reverse complement strand
AGAGGGTAGCAGCATGAACAAGCAGCTTGCACCTAAAGATCGCGTTCAAGTGTCTCAAACCTTCGGACCACTTCTCTCAGCCTTGCTGATATTTCCAAAAGTACTCGGGACTACGTAATTATTAATCATCTCAAATTTCGAAGGTTCGAGGTTTTGAGGTTGATAACGCGTGTATTTATAAGTGGTGCCTTTCCACTGTAATGCGTCTCTACAGAGGATCTTTTTTACTATAACGCCAAAAGTCCAGATCAACATTAAATTGCCGATTGCCACATAGACTGAAAGCCTCCGGGGTAAACCCAACTGATCAAAAAAAAGATTTGAGCCTACCGACATTTGAACAAAACATACTAAAGGCGCCAAGAACCATAATGAGGGCCAAATTGTCGCGGCTGCCTGGCTGTAAAGTATCACTGCGATGGTAAACACAGGCAGACTTACCAGAATATGCATTGCGAGATATTTAAGGACTACTGGTAATCTGTAATTCATGGCAGCGCTTAAGATTCTTGTCCACCCATCAAGTATTTCGTAAAAATCGGTGTACATCCGGGTTTTCAACAAATTCCTTCCATTTGCGAACAATATCCCTAAACCCGCCGCCTTAACTCTTTTGCCTATTCCAATATCTTCGACTGCGAGATGTTTTACGTTGCAATGTCCCCCAATCTTCTCGTAGGCCAGACGACTGATAACCAGGAACATGCCGTTAGCGGTAGCAACTGGGCTGAGTGGATCATTTACCTTGGAGAAAGGGAAAAGTATTGCCGCCATGGCTGCGAAGGTAGGCACAAGGGCACGTTCCCAGAAGCTGTTGAGAATAAACATCGGGGAGAGGGTAACAAGGTTCACTTTTCTTCGCAACGCCTCGTTTATGCACTGTTTTACCGCCGACTTATGTAACGAGCTGTCGGCGTCCACGAAGGCAAACCACTCCCCTTTCGCGTGCCTGACTGCTTCATTCAGGGCATGGCATTTGCCGGTCCAACCTGAAAGCCTTTCCTTAATTGAAACCAACTTACAATTGGTTCTGCCTCCAAATATTTCGGAAACGATTTGCGCTGTCCTGTCAGCGGATCTGTCATCTACACAAATTATCTCCAGATTGGGATAGTCCTGATCGATAATGGAATTAATGCAGGCGCTTATCATGTCCTGCTCGTTGTGAGCGGGGACGATTATGGATACCAGAGGCGCCGAAGTGGGCAAGCAGGTCTTGTTAGCTGGGTCCAAGACTGGAAAACCTTTCACATTCTGAACCATATCCCGTATCCGCGCTGACCAGAACAACATGATAAAAATCAGTACCGATGACCCCAAAACGAGCAACATATATTCCAAAGTAAGGCCCTTTTCATCAGATTTGGTTAGAAGAAAAACTAAAAGACTCTATTCCAACCATTGGTTAATTTCCATAAATTTCTTGAAGCTATTAAGGTTTTAGCGCTGCTCCGACGACGCCGAATCTTGAACCTGTTTTCACTCCACTGACCAAGTTAAATCCAATTGTCTCAAGAGCGCCCAGGAATTCGGCCTCATAGAAACGATCTGAAGTCGGATGCCTGAGCATTCTCTTAAGAAGCCAGTTGGCATACAGCGGTGGGTATATTTCCTCAAAATAGAAAATCCCCTGAGGTCTCATAACCCTAAAGATTTCGGTAAGACACAGGCGCCAGTCCAGGACATGATGAATTATTCCAAAATTGAACACAGCATTAAAGTTCTGATCTGGAAATGGTAAAAACTGCGCGTCCGAGACCAGAAAATGTATATTTGGCTTTAACGAAGCCCTTAAATTGTGAATTGAGCGTTTGACAAGAATTGTCTCCAAGTCGAAGGCGAAAACCTGTTTGAAGCCCATCCTTTCATGAATTAGCCTTGCTCCCCGTCCCAGCCCGCAACCTATTTCCAGAGCGTTCTCCGTCTCTTTCGGCAGGCCCAACTCAAGGAACTTTCTTACTTCATGCTTTTGAAAAACTACGCGGAGAGGACTATAGATCCACACTCGCTCAGGCCAATTCATGAGCATTTGTTGATTTTGTCTGAAAATCAAATCCTGATCCAAATTGAGATTACAGTTAAAGCCAAAAAGGCAATAGGCATGAAACTTGCCCTATTAAACAGTAATGCCGCAGTCGCTGGGCTTGGCGATTCGTACACCATTCTTGACGGAGCAAGAATCAGAAGGTAGCCAAGCACAGACGCTCCAACGGGATAAATCCATCCGACACCTTGTCCAGCCAGCAAAAATATCACCACGCCAGCAAATGTCGCCATGGATGTCGCTACCAGTAAAACGTAGACGGATTTATTGAGGCCTTTCACCGTCACCATAGTCTTTGCGCCAACATGGAGATCATCTTCCAGATCTACGATATCGTTTGCAACGTTTTGTCCACCTATTTCCCAACATGCCAGCCACAAAAAGATGAGCGCCACGAATCTTGGATCAGGTTCCGGGCTCACGGCGTAAACACCAGCCAGCCCGCCACTAGCTTTAACGATAGCAGATGGGATTATTTTCCAGTGAGTTATCTTGATCAGCTTGCAATAAAGCCACTCACAAACGGCGGATATGAAAAATATCAACAGACAGACCGGATTAAGAATAATGATGGCGATCAGAGCGATACTTGCCCAAAAAATGAACCACAACAAACCATTCTTAAAAGATAACAACCCCTTTGCGACAGGGTGTTCAACCATCATGGTGTCGATATCAGAAAACGAGCGTGATACCTTTCGCAATTCCAGACGCTCCCTATCGATTCTGACGTCAATAAGGTCGTTCATTGCGTATACGGCGGTATAACCCGAAAATGCCGCTATTAAGCCTATGATTATAGTTGATAGCTCGGGGAAGTGACCTAGTTGCAGCATGGCCGCCATCGCAGGTGTGGCCACATCCAATAGTCCGTGAGGCGTCCGTGAAAGCCCAAAAAACAGATTTAAGCTACTGACACTGTTTTTAATTCCCTGGAAGTTGATTTGAAGCATGAAATTCCTGTAACACTAATACCATTCCAATTATAAGCCGAATGGTTAACTCCAGTTAATATGGAAAGGTGAGTTTACCCCCGAGAAAACCAATTTTGGCTACTAGGGCTGATTGGGACAAAATAAATGCCAAATAGATCAATAATCTGGGGTCAGAGATGCTCAAAAGATCGGTCAACCAAAAAGTTCTAATTATTACAGCCACTATCCCGACGGCTAATGTTATCCAGGCCAATTTCCTCTTTTGTCTTATAATCGGATGATCTTTAGCTTCATAATTGATCCACCACGTGAAATAACCAGTGACGATTGCTACGGGTAAACTCGCAAGACCGATAATGAAAACGAGATAAGCGGCCCATTCTGTTCGGGGCGAAGCAGCGCAAATTGCCAGGATTTCCAGAAACGAGGTCAGCATCAACAAGGCTAGTGGAAAGTGAACAACCGCTGGATGGGGATGCCGTCTGAAAAAGGGGTGCTTCTCGAGAAACGCCTCAACCTTGGCTCTGGCGCTGGAAGTCGGTATTTCAACGCTGGCCTCATAAACTCCCACCATCTGAACCCTTTCGAGTACTTGAATGCTGTGGGGAGCGGATTCTATGTCAATAGTGAGGTCTTTGCCCGCCTGGTGGCGTTTCATGTGCACGCCACCCTTCCATCTGGGGCTTGCAGAAACGTCATAAACTTTTCCTTTGACCACAACTACTGCAGGCGCGCCACTTTTCCCATCGGAATTCCGAATTTCCTCGAGAGAGAATCTTTTCATGTAAGCGTTTTAAATCAGGGCCTGAAGATTCCAGCAAGAATCGCCTGCTTGCTGATCTATTTGTATCATCGAGTTAACTACACTGTCCTGGTTTGAATCTCTAATCACTCTCTCGATTCTAAGAGTGAATCGATCTGTGTTCTCGTCACAATTGTCAGACAATACTTCTACGATTACCTGCTTGGCCTGATCCGTTAAAATGGCCTGGCAACCTGGTAAAATGTGCGGATATCGGGGATTTTCCGAACGAGTACTCTTACCTAGTTTCTCCAGCTTATTTAAGCTCTTAAAAGTTGGCTCAGTTCGACAACCTGTACAACTTTTGCACCCTGACATGAAAGACTCCTCGTCTAGATTTGATCGACTTTCGTCGATACCAGATCAGATGATTTTATCCGATTTGGACATATTTAAGCAAACAATCGAACCAGTAATCACCTTCATTATACATGAATGTTATCTTATTGATTATTACTAATTATACGAATTTCTTCTACCGAGCTGTTCTCAAATGTTTCGAGGGCTGCTCTAATTATGGGGTTTTCCATAGCTTCCTTACGCATAGCTCTATGCAGGTCTGACTGCCCGTCTAATGGTTCCGGATAAGGTTTTTCCGCCTGAAGCGACGTTTTTTGAGCTAATACAAGCACCCGGGTTTGAACAGGGCCAAAAATGTCCTCAATCACACCGACGACTTCAGGTTTTGTTTTAAGATAATTTTCAAATTGTTCTTTGTAAAAGCTTTTCGTAAATCCTATTTCAATTTCTTGAGGTCCATAGGAAATGAGGGTTCCATGATCCAGCAAGGAAAGAATAAGTCCATCAAGACCCCGAATCTTTATCGTCTTTTTGAACTCGGCCCACACTTCATCAGTCGACCCTACTGGTAAAGGGGTAATATCAGTAATTGTGAACCGGTCTTCATGTGAATCTTCAGCCCGACTATCTTCCAGGACTTTAGGTACAACAGGTTTTCCAGAGACGCCGGAATATGACAGTACTGGTTGGTCAATGGCATCCCCTCGGTCTTTTCTGACCTTAGGGCGTTCCACGTCTTTATTGGCTCCATAAATTGTACCGCCTTTTAAAGAATCGATCTTCCTAAGCACGTTCGATAAATCAATCAGATTCGGAGCCATGCACATCTTCACAATGGTCATTTCCAGAGCGATTAAAGGAATGCCGGATCGTTTGATTTCCGCTTCGCTTTTTAAAAGGATCGAAAAAAGATTGCTGAGCTCTTCGGAGGAACATTTATCAGCCAGAACTTTTAATCTTTCGAGTTCATTTGGACCGGTATCCACCATCTGTATAATTGCCGAGTGGTTTTTGGAATGGGCTACCAAAATCAGATTTCTTAAGAAACGGAAAAAATCCAGTGTGAACTGTTCCGGATCGTAACCCTCATTGAAAATCTTCTGAAGGATTTCCAAAGCTGCAGGTGGATCATGCTCTATTATTGCCTCGACGAGCTTGAAGAACCTATCTCTTGAACCAACCCCGAGGATACTCTGAACATCGCCGACATCAATTTTCCCTTCACCAAAAGCGACTATCTGGTCGAGCAGGCTCAATGCGTCACGGAAAGACCCCTGAGCTTCTCTGGCTATCATGTCCAGAGCCTCCGATGTAGCCTCAATCCCTTCTTGATCCAATATCTTCGCCATCCCTGCACAAATGTCAGCAACTGATATCGAACGGAAGTTGAATCGTTGGCACCTGGAATTTATAGTAGCGGGGACCTTGTGAGATTCTGTGGTGGCAAAAATAAACTTGGCGTGAGCGGGAGGTTCTTCAAGGGTTTTAAGCAACGCATTGAACGCGTTCATCGAAATCATGTGAACTTCATCGATTATGATAATCTTGTAATTTGATGAGACAGGGGGATATTTAATATTTTCATTTATTTCTCTTATGTTATCAACTGATGTATGAGAAGCCCCATCAATCTCCTGCACGTCAACCGAATATCCTCCAGCTATTTCTTTACAGGAAGGACAAGAGCAACATGGATCGGGGTCGTTAGCCGGTCTGCCTGTACAGTTCAGAGATTTGGCCAGTATCCTGGCAACCGTAGTTTTCCCAACTCCCCTGACACCGCAAAACAGGAAAGCGTGTGCTACCCGACCAGAGAGGACAGAATTTTTCAACGTAGTAATGACGTGATCCTGCCCTACGACTTCAGAAAAAGTTGTTGGTCTGTATTTACGCGCAAGTACGAGGTAAGCGCACATGATCCAAAGGAATCCATTATGAAGATAAAATGAAAAGCGCCGACCACCTGGAGAGGGCCGACCCCCGAGATTACTTCCGCTGCTTCCTTCCAGACCTGACGGGTTCAGTAACTCCAGGTCGCCCTCACCAGGGGACCAGCGCTGCAGTTTATGACGCAAGGCGATTACAATTACCGCAATTGGCCATACAATGTTAACATAGCAAAATTTATCCCATTTCGTCAAGATAGACCCCCGGAGTTAATTGGCTTTGATGCATTCAAACTCAGTCAACGATGCCACCCATTAACCCTTTGGAACAGGAGGAGAAAGACTTGCCGCTTGTAGATCTCGAAAAACACGACAATTTAGGCATGATAAGGTTAAACAACGGGCCAACTAATGCGATAGGTCCGGATTTGGTTCAGGATTTTTCACAGGTCTTGGCTCGTGTCAGAATGAATTTCAAAGGCATGGTATTGAGTGGAGGAGAAAAATTTTTCTCCATGGGTTTTGATCTCCCGACGTTGCTCAAACTTGACCGAAAAAACATGAGCGCATTCTTCTACAATTTTAATCAGGTAGTTTTCGAACTCGCTACCTTACCTGTTCCCACGTGCGCTGCGGTAAAAGCTCATGCTATAGCTGGAGGAGCCATCCTGATGTTGGCATGC
>JBMFSZ010000204.1:0-6660 GCA_049967315.1 Desulfomonilaceae bacterium | reverse complement strand
ATGACATTTTCCCAACACTGGATATTCCGACAATCTATGTTGCTCAGCCGTATGGTGGTATGCAACCCGACCAGATGGAATCCTTCCTGACCTATTTTTACGAGTACCATTTTTTGTATATTAACGGTATAGCCCACGTTGAGTCTAAATCCATTCCTAACGCCGCAATCCTTAAGTTACAGTTTCATGAGGGCACGGACATGGGTGAGGCCATGGCGGAGACAGTTGGGGAAGTCGATCGTTCCCGGGCTTTCATGCCGCCAGGCACAGTGCCTCCGTTCATTTTAAGATTTGACGCGGGAAGTGTACCTGTAGGTGAGTTGGTATTATCCAGTAAAACTGCAACAGTTGCAGAAATGCAGGATGCTGCGCTGAACCTTGTAAGGCCTCTTTTTGCTACCTTGCCTGGGGTTTCGTCACCTCCACCGTTTGGGGGAGCCCCTAGAACCATTTTGGTAAATCTTAATCAGGAACGGCTGACCGCATACAATCTTTCACCTGAAGATGTTGTAGCAGCCATCGCCTCAGCTAATAGCATCACCCCTTCAGGACAGGCGAAACTAGGTGATCAATTCCCTCTCGTCCGGCTAAATTCGACCGTAAAAAATATTCAGGACCTGGCAAGTGTGCCTTTGAAAACAGGGGCCTATCCCGCGATTTTCGTAAGGGACGTCGCCACAATTAAAGATGGTTCGGACATCGTGACCTGCTATGCTCTTGTGAATGGTCGCCGCACTGTGTACATGCCGGTGACGAAGCGAGCCGATGCGTCAACCCTTGCTGTGGTGGATCTCGTCAAGAAGAATATACCTCGATTCCAGAATGTCCTCCCTGCTGGCATTAAAGTGAGTTACGAATTCGATCAGTCACCCTATGTGACCCGTGCTATAGATGGTCTAACAATGGAAGGTATACTCGGGGGAATCTTGACCGGGTTGATGATCCTGTTCTTTCTGTGGGACTGGAAAAGCGCGTTGATCGTTATCTTCAGTATTCCTCTCTCCGTTTGCAGCGCCATTCTTGCTCTTTGGCTGACTGGCCAGACCATTAATATTATGACATTGGGCGGTCTTGCTCTGGCAGTTGGAATTCTCGTCGATGAGGCTACGGTTTGTATAGAGAATATCCACGTACACCTCGACGCGGGTGAACCCATGGCCCGAGCCGCGCTCAATGCTACAAATGAAACTACAGGCCCTCGTTTGCTGGCCATGCTATGCATTCTTTCGATGTTTACGCCGGCTTTATTCATGGCAGGCGCAGCAAGATCCATGTTCTTCCCACTCTCACTTGCAGTCGGTTTTTCGATGGTGGCCTCGTATTTTCTCTCGAGCACGATGGTGCCGGTACTGGCTATATGGATCCTGCGTGACCACAATAAACATAAAGCCAAGGATGGTTCGAAGGGGAAAAATCGCTTTGGAGCATTTCAAAGGCGTTATGCGGACTTTCTCCGGAGAGTGGTGAATCTGCGATGGTGGGTCGTAGGGTCCTACCTGGTGGTTGCCACTCTGATAATTGTCTTCGTGGGCGGCAGCTTGGGGATGGAGATTTATCCACGAGTGAGCGCCGGTCAACTTCAACTCCGACTTCGAGCCCCTACAGGAACGAACATTGACAAAACTGAGGCGATAGCCCTCAAGGTATTGGATTTGATAAAAGATGAAGTTGGTCCGGAAAATGTGGACATTTCGGTAGGTTTTGTCGGAGTTCATAGCCCCAATTACGCTGCCAATCTGTTATTCCTTTGGACTAGCGGTCCGGAAGAAGCTCTCCTGCAGGTTCAGCTCAAAGAAGGGACTCCTATAAGGATTAGAGACCTGGAGGAAACGTTACGTAAGAAATTCGCAGTCGAAATGCCAACTGTGAGATTCTCATTCGAGCCAGGCGACATTGTGAGCCGGGTTATGGCCCTTGGAGCCGAGTCACCAATTGAAGTAGTTGTAAATGGTCCAGATATAGACGCCAACATCGCGTATGCCAAAAAAATAGAGGAGAAAATCAAGTACGTGGAAGGTTTGCGCGACCTTCGTTTCGGTCAGGCGCTTGACTATCCTAGTATCAATGTGAGGATGGACCGTGAACGATCCGGTATAATCGGCGTCAAGATGACGGATGTAATGAGTGCGCTAATTCCCGCCACATGGTCCAGTCGTTTCATTACGCCCCTATTCTGGGGTGATCCGCATAGCGACGTTTCTTATCAAATTCAGGTCCAGGTTCCCCAATCAGACATCAAATCTGTTGAAAGAATCAAAAATACTTATGTAAGTTATGACAATGGACATTCAAAAGCCATTTTGCGAAATATCGTCAACTTCACCAAAGGCCGAACTATCGAACAGTACGCCCACTATGACAGCCAGCGGATGATTACTATCAATGCTAATCTGTCTGGCGTAGATGTCGGTAAAGTGGGTAGGGAATTGTCATCGATTCTGCACGAGATGGGCGCCCCACCTAGAAAAGTGAGTGTTTCCTTACGAGGTCAGGTCGTCCCACTAAATGAAATGCTGAGCGGACTGACCAATGGGTTATTGTTTGCCATTGTAGTTATTTTTCTCCTTTTGACAGCGACCCTTCAATCGTTGAAGCTTCCATTAATAGTTGTTTCTACTTCCCCTGCCGTAATTTGCGGAGTGGTTATAGCTCTAAAACTGACTGAAACGACGCTGAACATTCAGTCATTCACTGGAGCAATCATGTCCATAGGGGTCGCCATGGCCAACGCCATTCTACTTGTTATCTTTGCTGAAAGGGCGCGAGTGACGGGCTGGCGCTATCACTTTGGTGGTGACATCGGAAAGGGTGTTCCTGTTACGGAAGGTCCTTCCATGCCTGTTCCCGCTGAAGGAAGTTTTTTTGGCAGTAAATTTGTTGCAACCGCGGCTGATGCAGCGCTAGTTGGAGCCAGCACCCGTTTACGTCCTATTCTGATGACCAGTATGGCCATGATTTCGGGGATGATACCGATGGCCTTGGGATGGAGTGAAGGGGGAGAGCAGACCGCTCCGCTAGGTCGCGCCGTTGTAGGTGGTTTGGCTGTTGCCACGGTGGCCACTTTGCTGGTTTTGCCTTGCGTCTTTGCGTTAGTCCAGGGTCGTTCCCACGGTTATTCGCCGTCAGTCCATCCAGATGACGCGGAGAGTTTGCACTATACTCCTGACACGGGGTCGAAAGATGGCTTAACCAAGAAATGATAGCCTTCTGTGGAGCAATGACACTCACGAAGAGTTGGCCAACTGGACCGGAGATGTGAGAAACAATTTCATTGATCCAACTGATAGTTAAAAGGGAATTGATCGGGCAAAACGGCAATTTTTGCCTGGAAGTTGCGGCCACTATCCAGGAAAATGAGGTAGTTGCCCTTACTGGTCCGTCCGGGGCCGGTAAAACTACCCTGTTACGCATGATTGCGGGATTGGAGCAACCTGAAGAAGGCCAAATCATTGTTGATGGAGACGTGTGGTTCGAAAAAAAGAGCGGTATTAGCCTATCCCCACAAAGTAGAAGTATCGGATTTGTTTTTCAGGATTACGCTCTTTTTCCTACCATGACTGTACGGCGTAATCTTGAGTACGCTGCCGGTAAACGTAAAGACCCCCGAGTCGACGAACTGTTGACGATGGTCGAGTTAGAAAATCTTCAGCACCGTTACCCGGCGACATTGTCAGGTGGTCAACAGCAAAGGGTGGCCCTGGCCAGGGCTTTAGTCCGGCATCCCAAAATCCTTCTCCTGGATGAACCACTGTCTGCGCTTGATCAAGCTATGAGGAGAAAACTCCAGGATGAGATCCTCAGATTGCGAAGGGAATTCGGTTTGACAGTAATATTCGTTTCACACGATCAGAACGAGATTTTCAGGCTGGCTTCCAGAGTAATCTACATTGAAGATGGTAAGATCTTCTCTCAGGGTAATCCCAAGGAGGTCTTTAGTAGTCAGTTAATAAGTCTTGAAGATCTCGAATCGGTTGAAATTACCCAAGTCAAGAAAAGTCCCAATGGTATGTTACTGTGTGTAGCTGTGGGCTCAGGCCTCTTGGAAATTCCTGTTTCAAAGAGAGACCTCAAAAAGATTCAGGAAGAATCAATTATTTAATTTGGGCTGCACGGCAGATGTAGAATTTCTAAAGGGTAGCAAGTTTTTTCAGTATAATGAAAATAATAGAAGATATGCTGCCAAGGATCACGGTTAAAACTAGAGCTCTGTCAAATTCTCCAGAAAAAACAGAATTATAGATTTCAAGGGATAGAGTATTGGTCTTTCCAACGATGTTTCCACCTAACATCAAAGTGAGGCCAACTTCGCCTATCGACCTTCCAAACGCAAGAGTGAGTCCCCCCAGAATACTCCTCCTGATACTAGGAATGATGACGTGAAAAAACGTTTGCCACTCTGATTTCCCAAGGACATAAGATGCCTCTACCAGGCTTTTGGCCGTGCTTTGAATAGCAGACTGAACTGGCTTAACGATCAACGGCAAACCAGCTACAAATGAAGCTAGAACTACCCCCCAAAAACTAAAGATTATTTGCAGCCCCAAGATGTTAAAAAGAAATCGGCCTATCAGGCCTCCTTTTCCCAGTATAAGCAGAAGCACAAAACCTAGGGCTATTGGAGGAAAAACAAGAGGTAATGTGACAAAAATATCAAGTACATCACGTAACCGTGACTTTTTGCTGCTCAGGTAATAACCAAGTGTGACCCCGACAAGCAAATGGAAGACACATGTCACAGCCGCCACTTTTGCCGTGAATATTAAGGGATAGCCTACCTGGGAGTTCAAAATTGAATTTGTCAAAGACGGACTGTTCATATCACGCCACATAGCATTGTGACTTTCCCTGTTATCATACCCTATAAACCGGCTTTGGTTATTACCGCTTTAGCAGCAGTACTGTTTTCCACAAAATCAAGGAATTCCAAGCCCCCAGGGTGATTGGCGCCATTTTTTGTAACCCCGATCACTATGCTTATCGGTTTATACTTATTTTTGTCCAACTCTATAAAGCCACCAATTTTATCCCTGATGTAAATTGCGTCTGTAAGGTTGACAAAACCGGCGTCAACATCCTTGCTGATAACATAGGCTGACACCTGGGGAACTGTAGAGACCACGAGCAATTTTTCCCCTAATTTTTTCCCTAGCCCGGTATTGTTCAGAAATTCTCTCGCGGCTTTACCGTACACAGCCTGTTTAGGGTCAGGAACGGCAATTTTCGATATGCCTTTACCACAAAGGTCCTCGGGTTTCTGTAGATTAACGCCTTTTCTGTAAGCCAGGACGAGGATGCCATTGCCTATTTTATGAAAAGAATCGAAATCGACATCAGAATTCTCTAGAAAATCATGTTCTCCCAAAACAAGTGAAACGACACCACTAGCTTTTGCCTGCATGAGCACCTGACCCATGTGGCCGTATATTTGATCAACCTTGGTTCCGGTCTTATCCTTGTAAATCTGGATGATGCCCTCTAGCATCCTTTTGTACCCAGCTCCGGCCGCAATCACAAGTGGATCGCAGAAGGCGCTGGAAACGCACAGATTGAAAATGATCACGAGTATGATCAAGAAACGAGGCATATGGTCTCCAAATGACGAAACACGAAGAGGCCGGAACCCTGGAATTCGGCCTCCGCCAGAAGTTAACCCAGATGTCTGCAAGCTTATGAACCGTAGGGGCAAAAACGGTTCAGGCCAAAACAGGCTGCAGCGCCGGCAATCGTAACCCCGTAAACTACTGTCTGCCTCAACCCTATAAAGGTTCTAAGGGTGTCGTTTGTCAGCGAGCTTCCTGTCACTAACGCCAAATCAGACCACTCAATATTGGGCCCGGCTTCCTCCGGTGGACCAATGGTGACACCAAACTTTTCGCGGCCGATGTTCTCTTCATCCATATCAACCACCCTCAGGTCAAATGCGGCCGCAAGGGACTGGACCATTCTGGGCTGAAGTCCCACCATGGCAATACGGGGCTGGCCAAAATTCTTGTGAATGTAGGTTACAAGTTCACTAGCACATTTGGGAGGGGCTTCGTCCTTGCAATGGACGGTTTTATCAGAGAGTCCCAAATGGCGTGTGACAGCATTGAAAGAAGCCAGAAACACAGCTCTGCGAAAATTGTTATTCAGATCCATGTTGAGTACTTCGTTCATGTCTCCTAGAAAGTTCCCATACATATCGGTAAACGCCTGTCCTGCGGATCCCTTGAATTCGGCCTCCATCATACGTTCCCGACCCTTGATCAGTGGGTAATCCTTGTCCTCGGGATTGCCTATAGCTTCCTCAGGTGACAGAGTTCTGACTCGAACCTGTATTACGTCGCGACCCAAATTGTTTTCTTCTGACAGTCGCTTGAATTTACTCTTTATTCGACGATAAAAATCCAATATTGGCTCCTATACTATCTAATGCGATGTTCAGGGCGTATCATCAAGTTTTCCATGCAATTGTTCATTGTAAAGAATTAACCAAAGTCCAGAGAAAGTGTCCTGGACCAAGATGCCTTTATATATTTTTTAAGAGTATCACATCTTTCGTTCTGAATAAATTGCTACACCCATAATTAACGGATCCTATGTCGTGCAATTCCTAAAAAACGCCAATCAATTTTAGTTCCATTCGAAGGATTGGATCGATCTGTCGATCAGGCCATACAC
>JBMFSZ010000203.1:0-6715 GCA_049967315.1 Desulfomonilaceae bacterium | reverse complement strand
CCCGGCAACTATTTCTCCGTTGGTACCAATGTCTATGAAAAGCGTCATAAGGTCCGAATCCCACATACCGTTGGCAAGGACCCCGCTGACAATATCACCACCTACATAAGAAGCCACCCCCGGAAAAACATTGACGAAAGTTCCTTCTGGCATGTCCAGGCCTAGCTCTCTAGCTCGGACTGATCCAATATTCTGGGCCACCGGGACATAGGGTGTCTGTCTTAAAAATCGGGGATAAAGACCTAGAAAGAGATGAGTCATGACAGTGTTTCCAGCGGCTACCATGTAATTAATCGAACTTCTGTCTGTCCCACTTTTTTCTAGCGCCTCGTTTATAATCTCATTTAATCCCTGAACTACTCCTTGCTGTAATTTTTCAGAACCCTCTTTTTTCAAAGCAAAGACTATTCTGCTTATTACATCATCTCCCATTGAAATCTGTGGGTTGTAACGAGAAGCGCGTGCTAGCACCTCTCCTGTTTCTATGTTGATCAATTCCCCCCACAAAGATGTCGTTCCTATGTCCACAGCCATGGCTGTCCTTGTCGGCGGCTTATGGCCTGAGCGGATATTCAGCAACCGGTAATAGGTGTCCAAACCCGGCAGGTGTTCCGGTTTCAGGAGCGCGGTGAATTGCCAGTCATATTCCCGAACATGCGTGGGAATAGTTTTCAAGACGTCTAGAGAAGCCACCACCGGGGAGATGTTATGATTGACTTTCAGCTCGCGTACAATTCTTTCGTAATCACTGATGTTGTCTTGCAGACTTGGGGTTGATGGACGCATTAAAACCGAAATTGTCATGGGATTGAGTTCAGGGGTAATTGGTGATTCCATAGGCCTCGCCATAGTCTTCATACGGTCGGCTTCGTCTCGAGGAATTACCTTTCGTCCCACCTTGGCCATGGGAACCTCGATCGTTACGTCTTGAATCAGCTTACTCTGGCATGCGAGGACATAGCCCTGATTTCGGTCTTCAGGACGGATTTTTTCGGTAGATTCAGCCTTAACCTGCCCCTGAACTATTTTTACCTTACATTGACCGCAAGCGCCTGAGCCGCCACACGCTGCAGGGATAAATACCCCAGCGTTAAGCGCAGCATCCAAAAGAGAATCCCCAAGGGTCGCTTCTATCATGATATCATCTGGCAGAAATCGAACTTTGATTTTGTCAGTCATAAGTCCTCCACTTCAGCAAACACATCGCCAAAGTCCCAAAACATTCAGGTGTATTTTTTGGGTCCGCTATCCAAAAGGACCTTAGACGGTTATAATGTATGCAATTGGTATTCGTATAAATACGCATGGCCCTGCGACATGTACTGTATGTTAGAATATCTCATTTGAATCAAGTGATACAATATATGAATATTACAGTTTGTGAAATATTCAAAAGCATACAAGGCGAATCCTCCTATGCTGGCATTCCTTTCACGATTATCAGGCTTGCCGGTTGCAATTTAAGGTGTTCCTATTGTGACACGAGTTACGCATGGGAAGGTGGAGAAGAAATAAGCGTCGATAAAGTGCTTCAAACTGCGCTGGACTTTAATCTGAAACGCGTATTGGTTACTGGCGGTGAACCCCTTATTCAGCCGGCTTCATCCAAGCTTGTAAGACTACTTTGTAAATCGGGCAGGAAAGTTTTGGTTGAGACAAACGGTTCTATGGACATATCGGTATTACCCCGAGGCGTGGTGGCCGTAATGGACATCAAGTGTCCGGGCAGTGGGCAAAGCCACATGATGAACTGGAACAATTTAAATAAGTTAAGACCATATGATCAAGTTAAATTCGTGCTCCTGGACCGGCAGGATTACGAGTTCGCCAGAAAAATTTACAGGAAACATCTGGTTAATACTCGCAACGAAGTCTTGATGTCTGCAGGCGCTGGCGAACTCGACCCCCGGCATTTAGCCGAATGGATGTTGTCGGACAATCTTGAAGTACGGCTGCAGTTGCAGCTACACAAACAGATTTGGCCTGATCAATTGAGGGGCGTATAATTTCATACTTTTTCCCGGACCATTTTGGATGCCCTGAATAGTCACAATAAGTTGACTATTTACATGGTCTTGTCATATAATATTATTAAAATATTACTTTTGCGGGGAGAGTCCCTGAAATTATGACAGAAATTTCGAAAGGAGCTTTTTTCATGAAAAAAATAGTAGGCGTGTTTTTGACGCTATTTGTGGTTTTCTCTCCGCTCGCCTTCTGTAGTGCTGACGAAATGTACTGGGATCAGGCGCCTCCAACGAGTTCAGACATCACGGACAAAGATTTTTCAATAGATTTCAACAAATCTCAGAATGCTAAAACCTTTGGAGACGAGGAAATTTATGATACCTACAAGACCAGGGATGTGATTCCTGAAACCAGAGAGGAGGAACAGCCACCTGTAAGAACTTTCAGGCCTCTACAGTCGGAGCCTATAGTCCGGACTGCTCCACCCCTTAGACGAAATATTAGCGCACCGGTAGCCACACAAAAACCGAAGCGTACGACGCCGAGCCCCGCTAGTGTCGCCCCTTCTGCTACGCCAAGACCGGCGGAAACGGCGCCCGGAACCTCACCCGCGCCTACTGTTTCATCCCCTGGGAATAATAGTGGAGCGCCGGCTGCTGGAGCTCCCGCCGAGGAAAAACCTGCAACAAAAAAAATGAAATGGGGACAGACAGAATCCAAGGCTAGTGAATCGGAAAATAAATTTCACTGGGGCAAGCAAGAACTAAAAAACTAGCTTGACTTAACAATTTTTTGAATCTCTGCATGTATTGACGTGCTCTTTTTTCCGGTATAAAGCTGAACCTATCCGGCGTCTAATATCAAGACGCCGGATTGCTATTTTTAGAATGAAGACTTTCGGATTTTAGACGGATAACTTAGTTGCCCTTCCTAAAAAATATTATCAATAGATTAAGTAACTTATCAACAAAAATCGCTACAACATCAAAGCGACTTTTCTTAGACCCGCTTATAAGGTCACAACATCCGCCGTGGTATGACGCTAGGGGTGTTTTTGTAGGTTTGTTTATCGGGGCAAGCTTCCCGCTAGGCACACAAACAATTTGTATGGGCGTAGTCAGGCTGTTTGTTAAATTCAACCTCTTGATTGCATTTGCATTCAGTTGTGTAAATAATCCCGTCTCGGTTGGCCCACTATATTATCTATTCTACCTTACAGGATCATTCTTTTTAGAGAGACCAGCGGTGAAGAATTTCCATGAATTTTACCTTCTAATTTCACCGATTCTTCAAGCCAGACATTACGAAGACGCTCTCAGGCAGTTTTTGGACTTAAGCGGGGACATTCTTTTACGGTGGGCGATGGGTTCAGTAACGATATCTATTCCTCTAGCTCTTATTGGATACTTCGTAAGTCTCCGAATCCAAACGTGCAGAGCCCGTAAAAGGGTTTCCCAAAATCTACCGGCTTCACCTCAATGTAGTAAACCACATATCAAAGACAAATAAACAAGAATCTCACAGGAACAGGTTTATCTGCTCTTGTTCACTCCTACTCGATTACAGTAATCGAGGATAGCGCATTTGGAACAGAGCGGCGAAATTGGCCTGCATATATTCTGACCCCACGACACCAGGAGAT
Source organism: Desulfomonilaceae bacterium (assembly GCA_049967315.1). Classification (GTDB taxonomy): domain Bacteria; phylum Desulfobacterota; class Desulfomonilia; order Desulfomonilales; family Desulfomonilaceae; genus CAJBEZ01. The sequence continues at coordinate 3,105 of JBMFSZ010000203.1, read as the reverse complement.
CATTGTATTCAATCCAGTATTTCTGGGGCAATTTCTCACGTAGGACCATTTCTGTCTGCTCTGGAGTCTTCGTGTTTACATAACCAATTCTGTTGCTAATCCTGTGCACATGAGTATCTACACATACTCCAAGCTTACCAAAGCCGAGTGTCAGCACGAGATTCGCCGTCTTTCTGCCTACACCTTTCAGTTTAAGGAGTTCATCGAGATCGTCGGGAACGTTTCCCTCGTGGTCGTTGAGTAGTTTTTCGCAAAGTTGTATCAACGTTTTGGCCTTGGTTTTGTAAAATCCTACCGGAAAAATTGTTTCAGCTATTCGGGATTCCCCTAAAGCAATCAGGTCAGCAGGAGTGGAAGCTTGTTCGAAAAGTCGTTTTGAAGCCGAACGGGTCACTTCGTCTTTTGTTCTAAGAGATAAAATTGTCGCCACAAGTACTTCAAATGGAGCGCGTTGACGTTGAGAGATCTCGGTAACGATTGGAAGTCGCATATTAGTTACAGATTTTCGCAGCGTCTCTATTATTTCATCAATTTCAACTTTTATCAGTCTGCCCTCTTTTCACAGTCCCAAACGTTTTCAGTATTTAATTCCCACTTTTCTACGAACATCCTCTAGCGTGGGGGTAGCAATCTCTCTGGCCCTGTCTGCTCCCTTAGTCAAAATAGACCTTATGTAGCTGGGATCATTGATCAGTCTCTGTTTTTCCTTTCTTGGGCCACTAAAAACTTCCCACAAAATTTCAACCAGTTCTTTTTTGATGGCGCCGTAGGAAGCTCCTCCATCAACATACAATCGTCTGACTTCCTGAACTCGATTTTCAGGAGCAAAATGTCTATAAATCTGAAAGAGGTTACAGGTTTCAGGGTCCTTTGGTTCATCAACCGGAGTCGAATCAGTCTTTATACTCATGACCCTTTTCTTGAGATCTTTCGAATCCAGAAATATTTCTATAGTATTCCCGTATGACTTGGACATCTTCTGTCCATCAATACCTGGCACGGTAGCTACCTGATCGCTTATTTCCCCTTCAGGAATCACAAAAGTATCGCCATAAATAGTGTTAAACTTGATAGCTATGTCTCTGGTGACCTCAATATGCTGTTTTTGATCCTTTCCAACCGGTACGATGTTAGCCTGGTACAGCAGAATGTCAGCAGCCATAAGAACAGGGTATGCAAAAAGCCCATGATTAGGAGAAATCCCCTTGGCTATTTTATCCTTGTAAGAATGACAACGTTCCAGCAGACCCATGGGGGTGATACATGTCAGTATCCAAGCCAATTCCAAGACTTCTGGAACGTCGGATTGGACCCAGAAAATTGAACGGTCGGGGTCAAGACCTAACGCGAGGAAATCGGATGCGGCTTCCAGTGTTCCTTGAGCCAGTCTTTCACCCTCTGTAACGCTGGTCATGGCATGCATGTTTACGATAAATACAAAAAGCTGACTACGATCCATATAGGAAATCATGGGTTTCATCATGGCTAGATAGTTGCCTAGGTGAAGCGCTCCACTTGGTTGAATGCCGGACAAAACTCGCAAGTGAATAACTCCTTTCCAAAAGGTAATACTCAGAATATTCAGGTAATAGCCGTTTACTATAATTCAGCCACTCGGTCAACCTCCGAACAACCGCTGTTTTGAAAGGTAGTCGATCGACTGTTTTGGTATCCCGTTTAGTTCTGTACCGAAACTTTCCATATCGCTTTTCGTCTTAATTTAGGTTAACCTTCCAAGTTGTACTCACCGCTTGAGACTAAACACAACAAAGAGGATTGAAATGGATCTACCGGAAATATTCATAAAATTTGTGGAAAAACATGGGGATATCGCTGACAAGTTCAAAGAAATCAGCGAATTGTGTTCCAGGGCCGGCAGCTTGGGGAGCCAAAATCAACACCTGGTACAGCTTGGGGTTTCGATCGGAGCCGGCTCGGTAGGAGCTGTCAAATCGCATGCTAGAAGAGCCCTGGAAGCAGGCCTATCTAAAGAGGACATTATACAGGCCACTTTACTATCTGGTACAATCATAGGATTTCCAGCCATGATTGCCGCTTACAGCTGGGTTCAAGAGGTTATCGCGCAGACGGAAATCAAATGACTTCCATCATCCCGTGAAGCCGGCAAAGACGGCGTGTGTTGAAATTCTAGCGTCCTTTCCAGGCGGGGCTTTTTTTAGCAAGGAAAGCCTTAATGCCATTTTGCGCGTCTTCTGTCATAAGGTTTAAAGTCATCACTTCCACAGCGTGATCATAGGCCTGATTCTCAGGCATATCAATCTGCGTGTAAAATGCCTTCTTTCCAATTGCCAAGGTTAGAGGACTTGATTTGACTATTCTTTCAGCAAGATCAATGGTGGTTTTTTCCAATTCCGATTCTGGAACCACGTGATTGACCAGACCATAGCTTTGCGCTTGTTGAGCCGTAACCAGATTTCCAGTCAGAAGCATTTCCAGAGCATGTTTTCGGCCAATCGATCTAGTCAGTGCAACCATGGGGGTTGTGCAAAATAATCCGATTTTAACCCCGGGAGTGCCAAACCTCGAAGTTTCAGTGGCTACGGCCAGATCACACTGGCCAACCAGCTGGCATCCAGCGGCTGTTGCAACCCCGTGTACTTGGGCAATTACTATCTGAGGAATTTCGTGTATCAGAGACATCATATTTGCGCATTGCCTGAATATGAATTGGTAATCTGTGACATGCCCATCAATCATTTCTTTCAGGTTGTGACCTGAACAGAAATGCTTCCCCGCGGCTTTTAATATTACTACTTTTATCGACGGTTGATCTCGCAAGGATTTTAAGACTGAAATAAGCTCTGAAATCATGTTTTTTGACAAAGCGTTTGCTGTGCCAGGAGAATTTAGAGTGATCGATCCAATCGAATTAGTAGTCGAGAACAGAACGTCTTGGAATTCCATGAGATCTCCTATTCGAACACAAGGTTGTTTGCGGTCTGTAACCGTTATATAATTTATTGAATGAAATATTAATTTTTTTTATGTGGTTATTCTAGGAAACTTATTAGAGCTGGTTTCAAAAATCACAGCCACCTCATAGTAATCAAGAAACAGGCAATGTGAAAGAATCCGGTATAGACA
>JBMFSZ010000202.1:0-6783 GCA_049967315.1 Desulfomonilaceae bacterium | reverse complement strand
CGGTTCCAGCCCGAAACGTGAAACCCTCTCTCCTCCAATCCTTACACGCCTCAACAGCAATTTTGGCCGCTGTTAAAAACAGTTTCCTTCTCTGTGCTCTAATTCTTTTATCTGTTGCTAATGTTTGTGCCGCCTCGGATCGAAATGCTCAAATAGATCAAATTGCTCAAGTCTCCACGTCGGATCAGAGCCAGACGCAAGACCGTGACACCACGGCAACTAAACCCGGATCGTCAGCGGAATATCAAGGAGAGGTCTCCAGCGCTCTAGCTAATGAGCCTGCGCGTAAGCTTGTCAGGGAAACGAATAGGGAAACTGACAATGGGCTGGTTCCAAAGCACGAGGATTCGATAGCTCAGGCAGTTCGAAAAGCTGGCGAGCTCGCATTAAACGGTGACACAGTGAGGGCTACGGAGCTTTTACGCCGAGCCCTGAAGGAATGTCAGGGAACGGACGGAGAAAGCCAGGATTGTTCAAAATGGCTTAGACCTCTTCAAGGTCTGAACATGATGCTAAAAACGCCGAAAAAACTAATCACAACCACCGATACTATAGGGATGAAACTCGTCAGGATTCCAGCTGGTGAGTACATGATGGGGAGCCCGAAGAACGAACTCGACTGGTTAAGACTTACTTTTCGAAAAACATGGCGTGAAGGCCATAAGCAGTGGTTTCAGGATGAAACTCCTCTGCACCCTGTTCGCATAACCAAGCCTTTTTATATGGGAGCTTACGAAGTTACTGTAAAGCAATTCAGAGACTTTGTCAGTGACACAAAATATAAAACCGACGCTGAAAAGGGCGATGGTGGCATGGTGTTCAGCAACAAGGAAAATAGATGGGTGGCGCAGAAGGATATGAAGTGGGATTCTGTTCCATGGCCCATTGCCGATAATCAACCGGTAGTTTTCGTTTCCTGGAATGACGCCCAGGCGTTTTGTAAGTGGTTGAGTCGCAAAGAAAAGAGAACCTATCGGTTACCAACGGAAGCTGAATGGGAGATGGCCTGTCGCGGTGGAGCTGTTTGGGTACGATATTCATGGGGGAACAAGCTTCCTGGTGACAGAGATACGAACTTCGGAGATGGAAATCCCAAGCTTCCTGAGAGCTTAACTACGGTAAATGATGGCTATAAGTATGTCGCTCCTGTGGGTAGCTATCCTCCTAACGGTTTTGGACTGTATGATATGGATGGAAATGTCATGGAATGGGTCCAGGATTATTATGATCGGAATTATTATGAAAACTCGCCAATCAATGATCCTAAAGGACCGGCTACCGGTTCAGGCAGAGTAAACAAAGGGGGCAACTGGTTTGCCAGCCCAGCTGATTGTAGATGCGCATTCCGGGGATTTTCAGGCGAAACGATGAGCTTCTGGAACTTGGGCTTCCGGGTTGTGATGGAGGAGGATTCGGCTGCGGATAATTTGACTTTCGCGGATAATGGGAACAACGGACACAAGTCGAACTCCGAATCTGTTTTTGATACAGGGATGCCTCCTAGTGAAGAAGATGGAGTCGCTCTTTTCCGTCAGGCAATGTTTGCCGCTCAGCAGCAGCAGTGGGACAATGCGATACAAGACCTGGAGAAGGCGCTGAAACTTTATGAGAAAAGAGAAGACCCTAAATGGATTGCAAGAGTAAAGGCCACTCTCGCCGGGATTTATGCAGAAAAAAACAGAACGTTTAAGAGCAAGGAGCTGTACACTCAGGCCTTGTCAGAATTTAGAAAAATGGGCGATTCTGTCAACGCAAAGATCATCCTTGCACGTTTAAATGAATTGGGGACATCGCCTGGAGTAAAGGTTGTTGAAGTACAAAAGGGAAGCATCGCCGATCGAATTGGCATAGTTCCCGGCGATGTTCTAGTGGAATATGCGGGCGAGACAGGTTTGAGAGTCGCTGGTCTAAAAAAATTAGTGGAAGAATACACGAGAAGTCCGCAGGTCACATTAAGTGTCATGAACAATAATGAATTGACTACAACTGTTGTTCCGGGTGGACCACTAGGTGTCGCGCTGGAGGACATTAAACGCCCTCCTCGGCAGGTCAGACCTCAAGCTCAGCAGCAAAACCAGCGTGAACGAAGAAATCCCAGACAGCGTAGGCCTCAACGCAGGTGATGATAGATTACCGATCTCCCGCAGCTGGATTTTGAGAACCTATGCTGAATTTTTGTTAACGATTTTTTCTATTATCGAAGTGGTAGAAACTCCGCTGACAAGGTCTACAAATTGAACTTTTCCGCCTCGTTCGTTGACGATATCTTCACCAACAACTTTTTTCCCCTTCCAATCCTCGCCCTTTACCAAAATGTCCGGCTTAATTTCTTTTATAAGGTTGTATGGGGTATTTTCATCAAAGGCAACTACATGATCGACAAAATTCAAGGCTGACACAAGTTCCAACCTATCTTTCTCCGCGACTATTGGCCGGTGATTCCCCTTGATTTTTTGAACGGATTTGTCCGAGTTCACGGCTACAATCAACACATCTCCAAACGTAGAAGCCTTCCGGAGCAATTCGAGATGACCAACATGAAAAAGATCAAAACAGCCATTAGTAAATACTATCGACTGTCCCTGAAGTCGATGGTTCCTGACAGTACGCTCGACCTCGTCACGGCCTATAATTTTTCTACCCATAGGCCAGTTACGTAGGGAATTGAGCATTTCTTCGAGAGTTACGGAAGCGGCTCCAAAACGGGCTACAACGAGTGACGCCGCCAGATTAGCCATTTGTGAGGCTTCTTCTATCGACAAGCCACTTGCTACCGCCAAAGCGAGAGTTGCGATTACAGTATCACCGGCGCCCGTAACATCGACGATCTCAACTGGTTTTACTGGAAAATCCTGAACTTTATTTTTGGTAACGATAGTAATCCCGTCTTTGCCTCGAGTTACAACTATTCCTTCGGACTCTGTCTGCTCGAGTAGTGTCCTTCCAGCCTTTTCGAGAGAACTTCTATTTTTTATTTCTACACCAGAGGCCAAAGATGCTTCCCTGATATTCGGAGTGACGTATGTTGCGCCCCTATATCTTGTAAAATCAAGTCCCTTGGGATCGACCAGTGATGGAACTCCTTCAGACCGAGCCGTTGCAAAGAGATTGTTCAAAATGGAATCGGACAGAAAACCCTTTCCATAATCAGAGACTATTACCGCTTTTACCTGCGGTGTAACTGACCTGACATCCTCCAACACTTTTTTTTCAATCTCTGGGCTTATTTCCCCGACGTACTCTTCGTCAATTCTTACTATTTGCTGGTTTCTGGCTACTATTCTAGTTTTGACGGTTGTAGGTCTCGACCTTTCTGTTTTTAGCCAGAAGGTATCTACGCCAATTTCAGCGCAATGTTTCCTGAACCATTCTCCCGCGGAGTCACCCCCGATGGTTGCAAACAAAGCCACATTCCCACCCAAAGAGACCACGTTTCTAACAACGTTTCCCGCTCCGCCAAGACGTCTATGTCTATCTTTCGCTAATAAAACCGGTACTGGAGATTCCGGGGAAATTCTTTCAACTTCCCCCACAACATATTCGTCCACCATCACATCTCCAACGACAAGTATGGACGCTGATTTCATTTTATTAATGAGATTTTCATTCAATTCTGTATCTCCGAGAATGTTCCTTTGATGCGCCAAAATATGTTATAATACCAAATTAGATTTAATTTCCCAAACCTCAAGAAAAATTGTCAATGTTTTATTGGGAAAATGGATTTTAATTAATAAAGTTTCGATCATCGAATACAAAAAACAGGACGCAAAGTCAGGAAAAGACATGAACAAGGTCCTTTCAATTGCGGGATCAGATTCCGGGGGAGGAGCGGGGATACAAGGGGACCTCAAAACCATACTATCGCTTGGCGGTTATGGCTTGAGTGTTATTACTGCCATTACCGCTCAAAATACCTTAGGCGCGCACTCCATCAAACTCGTAGATCCCGGGTTTGTAGCCCGGCAGATTGATGTTGTACTTGATGATATAGGGGCTGATTGCGTCAAAACGGGAATGCTTGGAAATGGGGCAATAGTAGAAGCAGTCGCGGACCAGTTAACAAAACATAAAGTGGAGAAGCTGGTTGTTGATCCAGTAATGAAAACGAAAACTAACTCGACCTTGTTGGACGAATCAGGTCGCGAAACAATGATATCGAAATTGTTTCCTATTTGCTATTTATTGACTCCCAATATTCCCGAGGCCGAAATTTTTTCTGGTAGAGAGATAAGAAATATAGACGATATGAAGAAGGCTGCCAAAAAATTACAAAAAATGGGTCCGAGGTTTGTTCTAGTCAAAGGCGGGCACTTAAAAGACGCCCCTGTGGATGTTCTCCATGACGGTCAGCACTACTACGAATTCGAAACGCTGCGAGTACGCACCAGGCACACCCACGGTACCGGATGCACTTTATCCGCAGCTATATCAACATTCCTCGCCAGGGGCCTGCCCGTAATGGAGTGTATAGACAAGGCCAAAAGGTACCTGTACAGGGCCTTGAGATTTTCTCTGGGGATAGGAAAGGGAATAGGGCCTTTGAATCATTACGCCTCCATAGCCAGGGAAACTTCCAGAACCCGAGTTATAGAGGAATTGGATAAGGCTTTGGAAAGACTGAAACGTCTCAACATAGGCTACCTCATACCAGAGGTCCAATCCAATCTTGCTTATGCGATCCCTTATGCTGAGACTGTAAACGACGTCGCTTCATTTCCTGGAAGAATAGTTAGATTGGTAAACAATATTGACACCTTGAAAAGCGCAAGATTCGGAGCTTCACGTCAGATTCATCATCTTGTTCTTGCAGCGATGGAATACGATCCTGAACGGAGAGCCGCTATGACAATAGGCTATTCCAAAACTTTGGTTAAGAGGATCCGATCATTGGGGTATCAGGTCGCTGAATTTGATAGAAGCAGGACACCACCCGACCTGCAAAGTGAAGAAGGCAGCACTCTGGCCTGGGGAGTCCAGGATGTCATGGAAGAACTCGGCAAAGTGCCTGATGCTATTTTTGATAAAGGATCATTGGGAAAAGTCCCGCTGATAAGACTTTTTGGCAAGGATCCGTCCTCAATAGTAGATTTGGTAGCGAAGTTGTAGTCAGGTAACTGGTTTCTCCAAAAGCTGAGAGCTTCTATTCTCCTGATGCAATTTGCCAAGTCGAATCAAGCGATTTAGTTTAAACGGGATAGGTTTTTTAGAGATCCAGATTACCTTAGATATGGTCAAAGATATGGATTCCCAACTTGTTGATCTTCACGGAAGAACGATTGATTATTTTCGTATATCAATTACAGATCTTTGTAACTTCAGGTGCATCTATTGTAGACCTGCTGAGGGTGTGCCCCTGGTTTCCCACGATGACATCCTTAGATACGAAGAAATTCTAAAAATTGCTAATGCTGCTAAAAAACTTGGAATGCGTAAAGTCCGTGTCACGGGCGGTGAACCTCTTGTTAGAAGGGGGGTACTGGATTTTATCTCCAGGTTGGTTTCTGAAATCGGCCTTGAAGATGTAGCGCTTACCACCAATGGGTCAAAGCTTCAGGATATGGCCGTGTCCCTTCGGAAGGCAGGGCTTAAAAGAGTAAACATAAGCCTTGACACCCTGAGACGCGAATCTTTTCATTCAATAACCGGCGTTGATGAATTGCATCGCGTCCTTAATGGTATTGAAGCTAGCCTTGACGTTGGTTTTGATCCAATCAAGATAAATGTTGTTTTGCTCAAAGGTGTCAATGAACTCGATGTTCCTGACTTTGCACAATTAACCATAGATAAACCACTCCATGTAAGGTTTATTGAAAGGATGCCGTTCGGAGCTGAAATTCCTCCTCCCAATTCCCCTGATTCCTTCAGCGCCCGAGACACCTTGGAAATGATTGAAAATGCTTTCGGTAAATTGATTCCTGTTGAACGGTCTGAACTGGACGGTCCGGCGACAATGTTCAAAATCAAGGGGGCCTTGGGACAAATTGGAGTCATTGATCCCGTATCGGGTCACTTCTGCGGAAAATGTAATCGGATGCGATTGACCGCGAAAGGTTTTTTGAGGCCGTGTCTGCTGAATTCCCTCGAAATCGATGTTAAAACATTTTTGAGAACTTACCCCAACGATAGCCAGATCGAATCATTTTTGAGGGCAGCGGTTTTGATGAAACCGGCAAGCCGCTTCTCAAATATTGAAAAAATCAACGTAGGTATGAACTCGATCGGCGGTTAATTTTTTCATAAGACGATTTTCAACTGCTAAGCCATAAAATGCCTGAAAGAAAATCTCATCCTGAACTAACAATAATAATTGTTAACAGAAATACTTCCAACCTCTTGATTGAGTGTTTATCCAGGGTGAAGGAGTGCGACGATAAACAATCTTTCGAAACGGTAGTAATTGATAATGGCTCGACTGATGATTCAGTTAGTCGGGTCAAAGCGTTATTCCCGGATGTCTCAGTTATTGAAGCTGGCAGAAACTTGGGTTTCGCCTCGGCGAACAATCTGGGTTTCTCAATGAGTAATGGCGAATTCGTGCTATTGCTCAATACCGATGCGCTACTCGACAAGGATTGCGTATCCAGAATGCTAACTCTGGCAAAGTCTGACGAACGTGTCGCTCTTGTTGGGCCTCAATTATTAAACGAGGACGGAACAAATCAGACTTCTTTTGAAGCGACTCCTACTTTACTTACTGAGACCACAAACAGAAGCCTACTCAAACGACTGTTTCCCAAGCGTTATCCGGGTAAAAATGAACGGCTCACTCAACCAAAGGAT
>JBMFSZ010000201.1:0-6817 GCA_049967315.1 Desulfomonilaceae bacterium | reverse complement strand
CGATCTGGAAAAGGACCTCGGCATTCCAGGATCCTATCCATTTACGAGGGGCGTTCAACCGAACATGTATCGTGGCCGGTTCTGGACCATGAGACAATACGCTGGTTTCGGGAGTGCGGAAGAGACCAACGCCAGGTTCAAATATCTCATTGAGCAAGGCCAGACCGGACTTTCAGTCGCCTTTGACCTTCCAACCCAGATTGGCTACAACTCCGATCACGAACTGGCTGCGGGAGAAGTTGGGAAAGTCGGTGTGGCTATCGACACCGTCGAGGACCTAAAACTTCTTTTCGATGGGATAGACCTCGGATTCGTCAGCACGTCAATGACAATAAATTCGCCGGCGGCGATACTGCTGGCGATGTACATAGTAACAGCCGAAGAAAATGGGGCGGATGTCACCAAAATTCGTGGCACCATTCAGAATGATATTCTCAAGGAATACCCCGCCCGCGGCACATACATTTTCCCACCACAGCCGTCGATGAGGATTATCACTGACATCTTCGCATTCTGCAACCAGAATTTGCCACAATGGAACACTATCAGTATCAGCGGGTATCATATCAGGGAAGCCGGTTCAACGGCCGTGCAGGAAGTAGCCTTTACCCTTGCCAATGGTATTGCCTATGTGGAGGCGGCCATAAAGGCTGGTCTGAATGTTGACGCATTCGGCGAACGTCTAAGTTTCTTCTTCAACGCGCACCAGGATTTCCTGGAAGAAATAGCCAAGTACAGGGCTGCCAGGCGCATGTGGGCGCGAATCATGAAAGAACGTTTCGGAGCGACCAATCCTCGCGCCATGATGTTGCGCTTCCATACACAAACAGCGGGCTGCACGCTTACAGCTCAACAACCCGAAAACAACGTGATCCGCGTCGCTTTTCAGGCTTTGGCGGCTGCGCTAGGCGGCACGCAATCGTTACATACGAACTCCCGTGACGAAGCTTACGCCCTCCCATCCCAGGATTCCGTGCAAATCGCTTTGAGGACACAGCAGATAGTGGCTTATGAAACCGGGATAGCGGACACGGTTGATCCTCTGGCCGGTTCGTACTACGTTGAGGCTCTCACAAATGAGATAGAAAGACTTGCTTTCAACTATATCAAGAAAATCGATGAGATGGGTGGAGCGGTGAAAGCTGTGGAATGCGGCTTTATCGAACAGGAGATACAGGATTCAGCATACGCATACCAGAAAGCCTTCGAATCAGGAGCAAATGTCATAGTTGGCGTTAACAAATTTCAAACCGAAAGCGCTCCCCCAAAGGGCCTCTTAAAGGTTGATCCCAAGGTTCGGGAAATGCAGATCGAACGGCTCAATAAGATCTATGCGGAGAGGGATTCCGACGCCGTGAAAACTGTGCTCGGCAAGCTAAAGAAAGCTGCGGAGGGCAACGACAATTTGATGCCGCTAATCCTTGACGCTGTGAGAAAACGCTGTTCACTCGGTGAAATCTGTGACGTGTTGCGCGGAGTTTTTGGCGAATACCTCCATGCTTCGCAGTGCTAAAACGACGAAGCGCCGGGTTGGATTTGCTTCGAAGAAAATTGATCTTATTTTTTAATGGACAGATTTTTTAAATCCATTAGCCTGATTTGCCTGATTTTTATCGAAGAACAAAAAATTTGATTGCAAGGCGCGTGTCAAGTCGTTTGGAGTTCACATTTTATGAAGAAATCTAAAACCATGGAGACTGGTTCTTCGGAATCAGTCTCTATTTTATTTCAGATCAAAGCGTTTTTTACCTCTGTACGGACCACCGTTTTTCTTCTGTTTACTATTGCTCTGGGCGCAGTTTTGGGCACGGTTGTTCCGCAGGGCGAACCGCTCGAACATATCGCAATGTCAGGAAATACATTCCTATACAGGCTTGCGATAATTATCGACCTGAACAATATTTTCCGGAGCTGGTGGTTCACGACCCTACTCGGACTACTCACACTGAACATACTGGGCTGTCTGTTTCAGAGGCTGCCGGGTATATGGCAGGATTTACGGGGTAGAAACCCAAAAACGTCGTTTAAACTCGCTTTCAAATCTTCGCTCACTGCTGGGGAACTGAAAGACCGCCTTGTTTCGGTCGGTCAGGAGATCATGGGGGCTGCGCCCTTGGCTTCCGAGACCAAAAATGGCGGGAGGTATTCGTGGGTTAAGGGCCGGATATACCTTATTGGCTTTCCGCTCATTCATATAGGGATAATAGTCATTCTGCTGGGCAGCATGATCGGCGCGTTCTGGGGTTACAAAGGGCACATGATGATATCCGAAGGCGATTCATCGAACAAATTCTCCCTCATACCTTCGGGGGATGATCGGACCCTACCCTTCACGATCACGGTGGATGGATTCAAACTTGTCAAATATCCAACAGGTGAGCCGAAAGAATTCCGGAGTAATGTAAGGCTCACTGAAAATGGCAAGGACATTATGACAGGGTCCATTCTGGTTAACCATCCATTGACTTATGAAGGGATATCGCTGTTCCAGGCTGATTACAAAATATTGGGAGTAAAAGACATCAAGTTGTCGTTTAAAACCAAAGAAGGCGAAAAACAGGTAAAGACTGTCGACCCTCGTCAGGAGATCGATATTCCCGGCACGGATCTCAAACTCAAGACACGCAGTCTTGACCCTGGAACAATTGCTCAGGGACCCGGCATTCAGGTCAGCATCCCGGGAAAACCCGGCAAGCCAAAGGTTGTGAGTATTTATCAGAAAGACAAGGAACCACTAAATGTTGACGGGGTTGAAATCAGGTTTCTGGGTTTCACGCCTTTGTATGCGACCGGCCTGCAAATCGGATATGATCCTGGCGTGAGGATAGTCTGGTTGGGTTGTACCATGCTTGTTCTGGGTTTTGCGCTGACTCTTTTCACAAATTTGCAGAAACTTTCGATTGAAGTTACCAAGGCCCCAAAGGGAGCTGATATCGCGATTTCGGGACGTAGCCGCAAACTTCGCAAGGAATTCAGGCAAAAAGTTGAAGGAGCCTTCGCAGCCGTTGCTGAGTTGCGCAGGGAAACGTGACAGAGGCTTGTGAATGATCAATATTACAATTAATACATATTTAACGTTTGGCTATCTGATCTGGGTGATAGCCTATCTTGTAACATTTGTCGCATTGAGGGACAGGGCTCGGGCCAGGACAATTTTTCGTGCGGCGCTGGTTGTGCTGTGGCTCATCCATACTGGCTCAATCCTGCTTAGATGGGTAGAATCCTATCAGATGGGCATTGGGCACGCCCCTCTTTCCAATTTGTATGAGTCGCTTGTTTTCTTTGCATGGTCTGTGGGTCTGGCGCTGATCATAGTATGGCGAAAATTTGAGACTGATTTGGTGGCCCTTTTGGGAGTACCCATTGTTTTCCTTATCCTGGGTTCCACTTTCCTTATCGATCCCGGTATACGGCCTCTTATACCGGCTCTTCAGTCCAACTGGCTCATCGCTCATGTTTTCACGTGTTTTCTGGGTTATGCGGGCTTTGCCGTGTCGTTTGTAGCCGCTATCCTTCTGCTTATTGCAAGAAGCTCGGCAAAAGCGGCGCAACTCCTGCCTCGCAAGGCGCTGCTTGACGACATAGTCTACCGGTCAATTCTGATCGGCTTCCCGCTTCTTACGCTGGGCATAATTACAGGAGCAGCCTGGGCAGAGCACGCATGGGGCACTTACTGGTCCTGGGATCCAAAGGAAACGTGGTCTCTTGTGACATGGCTGGTATATGCGGGCTTTTTGCACGCGAGGCTTTCACGAGGCTGGTCAGGTGGCAGGACAGCGTTACTTTCGGTTCTGGGCTTCGCCGCTGTCATGTTCACTTATTTCGGTGTTAATTACTTGCCCGGACTTCACAGCTATTTCTAGGTTCCTGATTTATCGAGGAGATTTCAATTAGCATGCTGGAACGCGACTTTGGGCGTCTTTTCATGGTGGGCTTCTACGGAACGGCTTTTTGCCCTGAGTTGCAGAATTTTCTTCTGGAAATCAACCCTTCAGGCGTCATCCTGTTCAGCAGGAACATAATTGATCCTGAACAGGTAGCGCAGCTCAATCATTCCATTCAGAAATTTGCCATAGAAAAACTGGGGCGACCTCTATTCATCGGAGTAGATCAGGAAAGTGGACGGGTAGCCAGGCTCAGGGCTCCTTTTTCCGAATTTCCTCCAGCGATGATCATGGCCGGCAGTGAATCCCCTGAACAGACCATTCGGGAATACGCGGAAACTACGGCGAGAGAGTTGGCCGTAGTAGGCTTTAACCTCGATTTTACCCCAGTGCTTGATGTCCTTGGCGAGGGGATAGACATCCACAATACGGTAATAGGTGACCGCTCATTTGGCCATGACCCAATGCTGGTCGCCAATCTGGGAGCCATCCTTATTCGTACGATGAGATCCTTGGGTATTTTGACCTGTGGCAAGCATTTCCCTGGCCATGGCGGCATCGCAGTGGACTCTCATCTCGAGCTACCAATAGACTTAAGGCCACGCAACCAGATCCTTGAGAGAGATGTCCTGCCCTTCATAAAGGCTATTGAAGCTGGAACCGACATGATCATGACCGCCCACGTCATCTTCCCATCACTTGACGCAACCTGTCCCGCATCCCTGTCCCCTACCCTGGTTGATGGTTTGTTAAGGAAAAAACTGAAATTCGGTGGCCTTATACTTACCGATGATCTCGACATGGGCGCGGTTTCAAAGAGTTACAGTCCGGGGGAAGCCGCATTGCTGGCCTATCAGGCCGGAACAGACATCATGCTGATCTGTAACTCTCCTGAAAAGGCCTTTGACGCCCGACGTCACATCCATGAGGCGACACAGGATGAACCACTGGCGGCGCAGCGGCTTAACCGCTCATTGTCTACTTCCGAAGCTTTGTTCCAAAATCTGTACAATATCCACAAGTCCTATGATCTTGCGAATGTGAAGACGCTCAATTCCTTATCCTGACTTGAATGTGGTAGGAGCAATAATAATGGATACTGAAAGACTGTTGAATGACGTCGACTTCGCGTCGGATATGCTTGCCAAACCAAAGTTGAGCAAAGCGGACATGGTGTTTACGCTTCGAAATCTTTTAAAGATGAAATATTACCCTGTAGCGGTCAAATATTTCTTTTCAAATGATGAACTCAACCAGTTCAAACGGAATGCCTCTTACAAAACTGCTGTCCGTCCTTTAACGCTGTGCCAATTTGTGGCCGCGTCCCGGCAGCGGGGGGACGTGTTGCTTGGCACGCCTGAGATGACAGGATGTCATAACGCCAAATATGTTATGGGATGGAAGGAACTGGACGAAAGCGAGATAAAAAGCCATTTGAAATACACTAAAAACCTCGAACAGGCTGAACGTTTCATAAAGACTAAAGAAAGGCTTCCCGGTAATCTTTTGGCATACGCGACGGCGCCATTGCACAAGGCGCCTTATGCGCCGGATGTTGTCCATGGATTGTGCGATATATTGCAATCATACCACCTCGCAGCCGATTGGTGCGCAGCATTTGACACACATCCTTTCCAGATGGTTATGACCATGAACTCTTCGGTATGCCATGGAATAGCGGCCTGTCACATCACCCAGAAACCAAATATTACCCCTATGTGCAGCGGCAGTTATACATCCGGGAAAACTGAACAGAGTGAGACCAATTGGATTTGGCCCGGCTCTCAGCTTGAACCAACTGTGAGGCGGACCCTCGAAAGGACAGTCAGGGACGGTGGCGCCTCTTTGCCTCGCAAAGGAGAAACCTATCCCGGCTTAAACATGTGCAAGTTATGTCCACTTCTGGTCTGGGCTAACCCGAAGGACTGAAACACCGGCGCTGCCGTCAGAAGCTTGACGGTGGACCCTATTTGGGGTTTACTGGCTACTCTCCTTAAAACAAACAGTAGAGCTATGCAAAGATAGCCGTGCTCGAAAAACTCGTTCAACTTCCCCAAACCGTTAGACAATCACTAGTTTTTTAAGGAAACTGGAATTATGGACAACAACCCAATGGATCGGCAATCTCCCATCGGAGATAAATTTAAAAAACCGTTCAAATTGCCGAAGATTAGCCTCGGAGTCGGTGGGGCGTTGACGTTAACCCTCGTCGTGGTAGCGCTGGGAATTACCTTCTACAACTTCTTTCTGGTGTATGTGCGGCCCTATGAGTACGGGATCAAGGTGGTTCGAGTCGGAATAAGCCCCGGCGTTCATAAAGAAGTTTATCATGCGGGTTTGACTTTTATACTGCCCTTTGGTTTGCAGCAGATGTTCCGGTTTCCCAAAGGTATCCAGGTGCTGGAATTGACCAATTTTCCTGACACCGCGGCAAAGGCTGCCAGGAAAGACAGGGCGGCCCACATTCAGACCTCGGACGGTTTTTTTGTGGACATAGACGTTTCCATTCTTTACCACATCAAGGACCCCTACCTCGTTTTTACCACCATCGGTCCAGGAAACCTCTTTGAAGACAATGGTATCATCCCTAAAGCCGAACCGGCCCTAAAAGAGACTTTGGGAAAGTTGACAACCGAAGAATTTTATAACAGCCCGTTGAGAGTCCAAAAAACGCAGGAGGCTAGGGACAGGCTCAACAACGACTTGAATTCAAAAGGAATCGAAGTGGATCAGGTGCTGGTTCGCTATTTCAAATACAGCCAGGAGATCCAAAAAAACATAGAGGAGAAGAAGCTTCAGGATCAAATGGTGTTTACCAACCGGGCGGAAGCCCGGGCGGCAAAGGAAGAGGCCGAATTGAAGAAAATCGTTCAGGAGGGGATGGTCATCTCCGCCGTAGAACTCGAAAAGGGTAAGGCTTATGTTACCCGTAA
>JBMFSZ010000200.1:0-6835 GCA_049967315.1 Desulfomonilaceae bacterium | reverse complement strand
CATTTCTTCCTTAAATTCGCGCATCTCGATTGACGTTTGCGCAACCGTGGCCATGAGATCGGCCATCATTTCTTCAAGGCTTTTTACTCGTTTGTCCATTAATGGGATGTTCATACATTACCTCCTCGCCCCCTTGATCTTATGTAATGAATTTGTATCATTTTCAATTTGGGGTCAAGGAAATCTAACCTAATCTGACAAACAGGACTGCTCTGGAATCTATTCCTATTTGGCCCTTGCGGCCAACATTTGTGAGCCCATGGCTGCGCCGTGGGGGGGTTGGGTATCGGATTTCTGTTTTTATCGTTTATATTTTGGGTCATGGGGTTTGCATTTGCTGCCTTGCCGTAAATCCCGACGGTAGAACCGTGGGCTCCACGATCAGAGACCAACGGGGCGCCGAACCCATAATCAGGGTGGGGCACATCGTAACGAGAAGAGGGCGCACACATAGGTTCGCCCGTACGTAGGGGCAGACCGGCGTGTCTACCCTCCCAAAGGGTGTCTACCCCCTGTAAATCAAAATCAAATCCAAACGGATCCCACTTGATTTGCCGGCGAGCCCTGTATTTGCTTCACGAAAACCTCTTTCTTCTTGTAAAATCGCCAATAATTCTGTTAATTGTACTTTTAGACCGTAAACAATTGTTACCAAAGATAGTCCACGAACAACATAATCTGTGAAGCGGGTCGGCAAAAGCCATGCCGTGGATGGAGCATGAAACGTATTCCGTTAGATGAAAAACAACCGCCTAATCAAACCTGTTCCACGTTCGATATTTCAGTCATAGTCACATTTCATAACGAAGGGCGGCTGGCCTATCGTACGCTTCGAGCTTTGGAGAGAGCAATAAGGTTTACTCTGAGCCATGGCGTGACTGTTGAGGTTGTTCAGGTCCTTGATCGGGTTTCAGATCCCATCCTGAGAGGAATCTGCAGGGACTGGCGATTGCTCGCGTGTTGTCCATCGCAGCGCCATGAAGTTGATTATGGCCAGCTTGCGCTTTCTCGAAACCATGGAGTGCAGGTCTCCAAAGGGAATTACATCGCGATCCTTGACGGTGATGACCTATTCTGCGAAAACTGGTTAGTCAAAGCCCATGCGAGATGTGTTTCAGATGTTCTGGTAATAGCTCACCCGCAATTCAGTTACAATTTCCCCAAAAATATTCTGGTTTGGCTGCACGGAGATCAGGCCGATCCGGGCCAATTGCTTGGCTGTAATCCGTGGCCAGCATTGTCCTTTGCTGCGAGAAGCTGTTATGAGACAGTGCCCTATCCACCAGACACACAATGTTTCGGATATGAAGACTGGGCCTGGAATTGCGAGACTACTGCAAAGGGGTTTAAGCACGAAATTATCGAGGAAACTCTTTATGCGTACAGGCAGAAACCGCAGAATTTGTCACTTCTGGCTAAATCAAATGCCCAAGGACGTGTCTTGCCTCCAAATAGTTTGACAAGACAACTTTTTCTAGACCCGCCAGTTGCAAAGCCCGAAATTGATTCGACTTGTCAGATAGATCGAAAACCGGGCGGAAGAATGGCCCAAATAGCCCGTACGACACCCCGGTTTTTTTCAAATATCATAGAGAGCATGTTAAATTTCCTGAAAAGTCCGGCATTGGCCAGATTGAGAAACAGGATTTCGACCAAAAATAGAGAGCGAATTAAAAAAATCGGTTTTTTAATATTGACAATCTTTTTCCGCGCTCCAGACAACTCTTCAAAGCCGGAGCCAGTGCCTGATGGCACATTTGAACTGGATTCATGGGCAATCCGTGAACTCCTCGAGCTTAATCAGATTGACCCAGAACTCTATGTAACTGAATCCCGGGTAACACTATACCGAGCATGTTCAAAGATCCATCGCTGGATTACGCCTGAAATGACCGCTCTGGTCAAAACCGAAAAGCCTCGGATATTTTTGCTTCCCTGGCTCGTAAGAGGGGGGGCCGACTTAGTGGCGCTACACTATATGTATGCCCAACCATCTAAAACCTTTGTCATTACTACGGAGGTGTCCGTAAATCCCTGGCAAAAGTTTTTGCCCAAAAGAGCGGCCCATATTGATATTGGAAACATGGCTATCAGTTGGGAAGAGAAGCTACAGTTACTTCTCAGGCTGTTGCTCGAAACGGATTATGAATTTGCGCATGTGATAAATTCGAAGCTGGCGTTTGAAACAATTACAAAATTAAAAAGTTATTTTGCCAGGACGAGGCTCTTCGCCAGCTTTTTCGGTTTTGAATATAACCATCTTGGATTTGGCTGGGGCTATGTTAGCGATTACTTGCCTGACCTCCTGGACGTTTTCACGCGGCTCTCAACTGATAGCCTGACATTCAAACTTAAACTGGAAAATCTATTTGGCCTTTCGGACGGGTTTGTAGTGAACCACAGGATGCCTTTTTCTCCACAGCATTTTCCGATGAGGCGCCAAATCAGGAGTGACTCAGAATTTTGCAACATCCGCCCGTCTGATGGTGACGCCATACGACTATTGTGGGCCGGACGAATTACGCCAGAACTCGAACCTGAACTGGCGGTCAAGGTGGTCAGCGACCTCATTGAAAGTGGATATAAATTCGAACTGGACCTGTGGGGAGAGGCGGTTAATTGTGAATATCCGAAAGTTCAGGAAAACCACAAAATTTGTGTCATGGGCCCATATGATGGTTTATGCAATTTACCCTTGGAAAACTACCATGCCATGATTTACCCAGCGCTCTACGCGGGTTTGCCGAATGCTATCATAGAGGCTATGGGTAACGGGCTCCCGGTTGTCGCTTCTGATGTGGGTGGCATACACGAACTCGTGGATGATCAAACTGGATGGCTTGTGAAAGATTACACTAATCCTGAAGCCTTCAAAGAGACATTGAAACAGATATATAGGGACCGGGAATCTATTTCCCAGAAAGGTCGGAACGCGGCCACAGTTGTGGATCAAAAACACTCCTGGGAGGATTTCAAGAAACAGGCCCTGTCGTTTTATCAATGTTAAACAGAATATTAAATTGAGTATCATTTGGGAAAGATCCGAAAGATTACGCAAAAAGGTATGTCTATGGATGCATTAAAGACCGACATAAGAATTGTTTCTCCAAGGTGTAATTTTGGATCTTCATCAAAGTCCAGGACAGTTCGTGAGATCAATCCACAGCAAAACCATTTCCTACAAGATGAAATTTATGCGCAAGCCCTGAGTATATGTAAGCGTTTAGGTCATTCCAGGATCGTGATAACCGGGTGCGGAATAGACGAGCCAATGGTTGCTTCTTTTGGTTCTTCATGTCGCGAATTGTTTGTAATAGATATTTCCCAACCCCTTTCAGCTCGGCCAAGCGCTTTGCCCGGCCCTAACCGGCTTAAATGTAATCTCTCATCGACAAGTGACATTGAAACGCAATTTCAAAGGTTTGATGATGATACGCCGCAATTATTCATTTTTTATGACGCTCTGGAACATCTAATTGATCCCAGGGTTGCGCTAAAGGCTGTACGCAAAATCCTGAAAAGGAATTCGCTTAATAGACTACTTGTTTGTTCCGTCGAACGGGAGGAATTACGCGACGACCAGAGCTTCAAATCCTTGCCTAAGAATAGGGCCCATGTACGGCAGTGGACGGGCCCGGAGATGGAACGGTTCCTGCTGTCGTGTGGTTTCAAGGTCGAGAACATTGGGAAATCCATAAGAGGACGCGCGGAATTTGAACTGTCCTGCTCGGAAGCTTTCTACGAATCCTTTTTGAAATCCAACAACCTGCCTCCAATGAGCGAAAGACTGATCATCACCACTGAACACGCTAAAATTTCAGTCACCGGGGGAATAGGGACTCATATTGAGCAAATGGAGAGGATCTTCGAGAAACCTTTGCTGATAATGTTCATAGGAAAGTTGGGCTTGGACTACAACAATTCGAATCTACCAAAAGAAAATATGTGGCTGTATCCTGAACTGTTGCTGTTTGAGCCCCGCCAGGAGTCTTGCAATAATGCTATTCACAGGGACGATATTCCGAATATGGTTCTGGAGTGTGTCATCCAGACTCTTTTTTTCTATGATAATGTCCTGATAATTGAATGTCAGGATTACCTAGGCATTGGTTGCCGTGTTGTTCAGGCCAAGGCCGCTGGTATGATTTCCTCGCATATAAACGTCGAGGTTGTCGCCTGCGGTAACCATTCTTACCTGGAAGAACTCAGCGGCCATTGGTTTGAATTTGAATTGCAGCCTACGTTTCTAAAAGAGAAAATCAGCCTTGAGGGCGCTGACTATGTGCGATTCCCTACCCAATATATAGAGCGACTATACAACCTGCTCGGATACAACATCCAACCGCACAGAAAAATTATCATGCGGTATCCATTCTGGTTTGGCCCTGAATCCTCAATCCCCATCACGAACATAGACACTTTAATATTCTTTGGCAAAAGAACACGAATGAAGGGTTTCCCAGAGTTTGTAGCCGCGTTGAAAATTCTTAATGAAACGGGCGTGCTTGCGGATATAAGCCATTTAATACTTATAGGGCCGAAGGACGACTCTTTAAAAGAAGACAACGAATTTATTGACGAAATCCGAATCCATTTAAACGTCGAGGAGCACAACCTGAAAAGATCCGACGCCCTTCGTATGATCAAGGATCTTGCTCCACGCTCTCTGTGTATTACGCCCTACAAGGGAGATAGCCATTCTTTTACAACGCTCGAAGCAATTGATCTCAATTGTCAATTAGTGGCGTTCAAGGCGGGTGGCATTCCAGAGGTCATCCCATCGGAATTCCATAACGAGGTCCTTTGTGATCCCACTGGGATTGACCTTGCCAATCATATAAGGACGGCGCTCAAATACACCGTTAGGGAAAGACAGGACCTCGTGCGTAATCTGAGGAAAGCTTGTGTCGCGGCGCAAGAAAAAATTAATGATCGGTTTGTCAATCTTGATTATGGTGGAGGTGGAGATCAAGGCTATAAAGATCTTTCGTTGAGCCCAGAGATGGTGTCAGTTATTGTAACTTGCTTCAACACCGATTTGGGCTACATTCAGGAATTGATTTTCGGCCTGAATAATCAAACTCTGGTTCCGAAAGAGGTTATATTTGTGGATGATGGTTCCGATGTTGGATATACGGACAACCTGGCCCAAGTTGTGAAGTCAAACCTGAAATTGCCATTTAGAATAGTTCACCACGAAAGAAACCTGGGACTCGCTAGAGCCCGCAACACTGGACTTGAAATGGTGACAACCAGGTATGTCGTAATACATGATTCCGATGACATTATGTTAAACGATTTTATTTTTGACTCTGTTAGTTGTCTCGAAGCGAATTCTAACGTATTTGCTTGCACATGTTATTATGAGTGGTTCAACGATGGTGAATCCTGGGAAGAAAATGATTTTACACGACCGATTTACGCGCCATTTGGCCAGGCTAGCATTTTGGGACAGTTGAATAACCTCATTTTTGGCGCTTTAGCTACCTTCCGCACAGACAGTTTGCGAGCCATAGGGGGATGGGATACAACGGACAATTCCATGTGGGAAGATTGGGCCCTCGGGTTAAAAATTTGCGGTATGGGAGGAATCATAATGGTCATCCCAAAGATAGAGTTCTTTGTCAGGGTTAGGAGTGATTCAATGGTCCGTACGTACCCACAATTCCCTGCTGAAAGGAGACTCGCACGCAACTCCGCAGGAATATTGTCTACCTTCGACGCTTACATGTTGCAGAGGATTCTTCGTAACTACGATCAACCCAGATCCAAATATGAAGAGATCAAATCCAAATATGAAGAGGTCCTTAACCGCCCTTCATACAGAGCGACATTAAAGCTCGTGAGGATACTGGACAGGGCGCCTAATCTGAAATTGTTGCTTTACAAATCATTGAGGGTGTCTTGGCGCATCTTTAAAAAGATTAGAAGTATTACAGATGTAAGAGGCCATTTAGGGCGGTGATTTGGAATGCTCTACAGGATACAGTCGTTTAGGTTTCAATCTGATCGCTTCAATTAAGAAAAAGTTAACTTTGGAACATCTACAGAATTCACTCCACGAACACTTATCGCGATTCTACCGTTTTCTTACCACTGTTTTCTTTGACCCGCTGCTTGTTTTAAGAAAGTTTTTGGCCCTCCGCTTCTATTTCAGAAATATGCGGCAATACAAACGAGCGCAGTTGAATCACTTGTTCGACATAGAGTTGAGGGAAATCCATTATTGTTCGTATGATCGTTTTAGCAACGCTGGTATCGATGGACACTATTTTTTGCAAGATCTTTGGGCGGCGAAAAAGGTTTTGGCGATAGTCAGTGAGAGGGAAGCGTACAATCATGCCGATGTCGGATCTAGGCTTGATGGATTTGTCGCTCATCTTTTGCCGTATTGCAACGTTACATACGTCGACATTAGGCCGCTTCCAATAATGGTTGAAGTTGGTCGAAAAAAGTGGACACCAATCATTTACGCAGCCTTCTGTTGTTCGTAATACTGGCGTTCGAAGGCTGCTGGAGAAAGATAGCCGAGCTTTTTCTGTTTTCTCTGTCGATTGTAGAAGACCTCGATATATTCCGTTATTGTCTTGATCGCCTCTGCTCTGGTTCTAAAGTGGCTATGAAAGACCAGTTCGGTTTTAAGGATTCCCCAGAAGCTCTCCATGGGAGCGTTATCATAACAGTTCCCTTTGCCACTCATTGAACAGCGCATCCTAAATTGACACAGCAGCTTTCGATAATCATGGGCGCAATACTGACTTCCCCGATCAGAGTGATGGATCAAGCCCTTTTCAGGGCGTTCCATGGATACGGCGTGAAGCAAAGATTTGGCTAC
>JBMFSZ010000199.1:0-6857 GCA_049967315.1 Desulfomonilaceae bacterium | reverse complement strand
ATCTTCAGGCCGGCGGCTCTACCGGCTGGAGCCATGCCCCCTAAGAGTCCCATCAAGAGCGAGAATCCCAAGCTTTTCAATGCTATCAACGGCGTAAGGCGGAAGCTAAAGGCGATTTCAGAAAAGGTCTCCCAGTTCAGAGTAGATATAGTAAGAAACTGTAGACATGAACTGGCAATTACTCCCAGCGAACCTCCCAGGATCCCCAAAAAGAAGGACTCGCTGAGAAACGCTAGTAGGATGTTAGCCCGACTAAAACCTATGGCCCTCAGTGTTCCAATTTCCCGGGTTCTGTTAGCTACAGCGGAATACATCGTTACCATTGCTCCCAGTATGGCTCCTATACTGAAAAAAAGCGTCATGGCAAAACCCAGAAGTTTTATGAACTTGGACATCATCTCAGATTGTTCCTTGTAAAACGCTATTTCACGTTTAACCTGGACACTAAGACGTGGGTCACTTTCAAGCCGTCTTTTGAGGTTAAAAAAATTCTCCTGCCCAACAACCTTCATGATCACGGCTGAATAAGTGTTTCGACGGAAGGCTGCCATAAGTTCGTCAGCGTCTGCCCACACTTCATTATTGAATGCTGTAGCTCCGGCATCGAAAATACCAACCACATTCCAGTTAATCATTGCCAGATTCATTCTTTCACCAAGACCGGCATTTTTTATGCTGTCCGCTATGTTTTTTCCGGCCACAACTTCATATGTTCCTGTGTTTGGTAACCTTCCTGCAACAAGTTTAACCTGAGGCCTCAGTTCCATGGAGTGCTTTCCAATTCCTCGAAGGACCACGTTGGTTGTCGCTCCAGAATCTCTTTTGGGCAGAGTGACAAGTACTAGCGTCTCTTTTGCTGCTGCTGGGTCTCCCAGGGCGTTGTGTTCTGCTTCTGGTTGAGCCTCGATAATTTCTGCGCTACCACGGTCTATGGAACTGGAAACCTCTGTTTCCGCTGCCCCTCTCAAAACGATCACGTTTTCTGGAGAACCAGTGTCAACTAGGGTTTTTTCAAGACCTGCGGCGAGCATCATGACGGCGGAGAAAACAAACGTGACGAGAGCCATTCCTCCCGCCGTCAGGATGGTTGTAAATTTTCTGTTCCATAGGTTCCTTAAGCTATAAATAAGAGGTACCGCCAAGAGCGAAGCCCTCCATAATGAGGAAAACTATGGACAGTAGGAAGTGAGACACTAGATAAAAGCACACTCAGATCTTTTCCACTATTAACGCATGCCCCATTCCACCGCCGACACACAGTGTAGCAAGTCCTAATCTGGCGTTGGGCTGTTTTTTAAGTTCATACAGCAAAGTAGTCAAAATCCTTGCGCCTGAGGCCCCGATAGGATGCCCCAACGCTATAGCGCCTCCATTAAGGTTGACCTTGTTCATGTCAAGGTTCAATTCCTTGGCGACTGCCAAAGCCTGTGCGGCAAACGCCTCATTGGCCTCTATTATATCAATATCTTCTATTTTCAGACCGGCTTTAGCAAGAGCTTTTCTAGTAGAGGGTATAGGCCCTGTACCCATTATTCTAGGATCTACACCAGCAGAAGCATAGGATATGATTTTGGCTATAGGGTTGTACCCCTCCTGCTGGGCTCGCTCCCGGGACATTACAAGTATGGCTGCAGCTCCATCATTGATGCCTGAAGCGTTCCCTGCCGTTACGGTTCCGTCCTTTTTGAAGGCCGGTTTTAGCTTCGCCAGGGCTTCCTTGGTGGTCCCCAAGCGGGGATGCTCATCAGTATCAAAGATTTTGGGGTCACCTTTCTTTTGCGGAATTACAACCGGTATGATCTCATCTTTGAATCGGCCACTGTTTATAGCTTTTTCAGCCAACGTCTGGCTTCGCAAACCCAGTTCGTCCTGACTTTCTCTGGAAATACCGTATTGTTCAGCTACATTTTCTGCAGTCATTCCCATGTGATAGTTATTAAATATCTCCCACAGACCATCATGGATCATAAGGTCAACAAGGGGACTGTTATTCATTCTTGCCCCCCATCTGGCGGAACCCACTGCATAAGGAGCGGCGGACATGTTCTCTGCTCCGCCTGCCAGAACGATTTCCGCGTCCCCCGCCTTTATAGTTTGCGCCGCCAGAGAAACAGCTCGAAGCCCTGAAGCACAAACCTTGTTTATCGTCATCGCCGGAACTTCGACCGGGATACCTGATTTGACTACGATCTGGCGAGCGACGTTTTGTCCCTGAGCTGCCTGAAGAACACACCCAAAAATTAGTTCATCAACCTTCGCAGGATCGAGATTGTTTCTCTTAATAATCTCTTTGACCACTATTGTCCCAAGTTCCACCGCAGGCACGCTCTTGAGTGAGCCGCCGAAAGAACCTACAGGGGTACGTATAGCGTCAACAATTACAACTTCTTTCATACAAATATCCTCCGAAACGTGTACTATTCACCATCCGGCGGTTCCAAGCCTTCCGGAATATGAATCTTGTTTTCTTTAAAGTAGCGGACAGCGCCGCTGTGCAAAGGGGCTACCAACCCATTGAATGCTCTATCCGGCAAAATGTTCTTGAAAGCCGGATGATATTTTGCGAGCTGGTCCACATTTTCAAACAGGGTCCGAACCAAATCATATATTACTGATGGATCCAAAGACGATGTTGTCGCGAAAATCGTATTTTGACCAACCGTTTTGATTGCATCGACCTGGCCTGGGTATGTGGCAGGAGGGATGGTAATTCGTTCGCAAGTTGTCCAACCGTTACGTTTGGCGGCTTTGAGATCGTTGTCATTAATCTGGATGAATCTGAACAGTTTTGGATCAGGTTGAAGCAGTTCTTTTACAATGGACGAGGGCACTGCAACGGTGAAGTCAGCGGCCTGAACCGTTCCGATCCTTAATGAATCAAGAGCCGAAACGTAGTTCATAAATTTAAGCTTCGGGAGAGGCTTTTGACTTCTTATACGACGGAGAAGAATTTCAGTTGTGAACCTGGTCCCACTTTCCGGCAATCCGGTGGCAATCGTTAAACCTTGGAGATCTTCTAAGGTTGGGTTGGCGGAGCCGTTGGATCGGATTAGCATGTGTACAGCTTCTGGCCAAAGATTTGTGATGCTTCTGAGTTCCTTGAACCCCTTGTCTTTATACGGTCCTATCCCTCGGTAAGCAAGGGAGCAAGAAAAATCATCAGCCAATATTAAATCGGCGTCTTTAATTCGCAATGCTTCAATGTTTTCTCTCGCTCCCTCAGATATTGCGGCCGAAACCCGTAGGCCTACAATTTTAAGTTTCGTAGTCAGCATCGAGGCCATTATTGATCCCAGGTGGTGATAGGATCCCCCAGGCATGCCGGTGGCCAGTAACACAGAAATTCTCGTTGGGTTCCTGGATGTGTCGGCGGCTGACAATACCAACTGCGAAACAGTAATCGATATAATGCACGTTAACGCGGCAATATTCCGGAATTTGTTTAATTTGTTAGGGACCTTTTTGTAAAATGGGGCGCACATTAAAAAATCTCTAATTAAGAGTAGCAAAATAATTGTTGCTACCTACTCAAACTTTTTTCAGACGTGATGAGAATGCTGAATTGTAAGTTAAAATCAAAACTTTGGAAAGATGCATTTTAGATGAAGGCTACTTTCTTTCAATCTGTAATTAGTGGGGACTTGGTCCCGAAGTTTCGACAAGTTTTGTGAGCTGTTCCGATTTATGGTAATAGTTACAAACAGTCTTTCGTGTTTAAAGGTGAGAGCTATGATTATTCCACAAATATTGGATGTCAATTCCAGAAAGTTTGGCGATCAGGATTGTCTGAGAGCTGAGGGCAAAAGCTGGACTTATTTACAGGTTAAGACAGAATCTGAAAAGGTGGCTGCTCTGCTACAGGAAACAGGCGTAGTAAAGGGCGATAAGGTAGCCATAATGAGTCAGAATACGCCCGCTTTTGTGTACAGCTTTTATGGAATTCTCAAAGCCGGCGGAGTTGTTGTACCTGTAAACCACAAACTAGCTCCTCCAGAAGTCGATTTCATAATTAATCATAGTGAATCAAAGGTGTTTTTGTTTGACGGTTCCCTGTCGGAAGTGGCTGCAAAGATTTCAGCGCCCATCGGAAAATTCAGCATTGATAGTCCTTGTGATGGTTTCGAGCAATTGGAAAAATTGCTTCCCAGCACCCATCCAATTGAGCCCGTAGAAATTTCTGATCGGGACATAGCTGAGATACTTTATACGAGTGGCACAACTGGTAAACCGAAGGGGTGTGTTCACACCCACCACAGTGTGGTTATGGCAGGTATTGCGGGCGCTCTGACCATGAAACTTGACGAAAGTGACCGAATGCTTATGGCAATGCCAATCTGGCACTCATCTCCGTTAAACAATTGGTTTATGGGAATCCAATACGTCGGCGGAGCGACCGTACTTATTAGAGAGTATCACCCCTTACATTTTCTACAGGCGATTGAGCAGGAAAAATGCACCGTATATTTTGGAGCCCCGATATCGTATATCCTGCCAATTCAGATGGTTCCACGATTCAATGACTTTGGCCTGACTTCGATGCGTTGCTGGATTTACGGCGGTGGACCAATGGCGGCTGATACCGCACGCTTGGTCATGCGATCTTACAGGTCGGAAAACTTTTATCAGGTTTATGGAATGACCGAGGCAGGTCCCACCGGAACAACTCTGTTCCCTCGAGACCAGGTATCCAAAGCCGGTTCTATTGGAAATCGAGCACTCCCTGGAGCCGATTTAAAGGTTGTACGAGTTGATGGTGAACAAGCTCGGCCTGGTGAGGTCGGCGAAATATGGCTACGGTCGGACAGTATGATGGTTAAATATTACAAAAATCCGGAAGCTACCAAGGCTGCCTTTGATGGACCATGGTATAAAACTGGTGACTTGGCCAGGATCGATGGGGATGGTTACCTCTACATAGTTGACAGACTCAAGGATATGATAGTGACGGGTGGTGAGAACGTCTATTCAAAAGAGGTTGAAGATGCTATAGCCGGATTGCCAGAAGTAATGGAAGTGGCTGTGATAGGAAAACCACATCCGGATTGGGGAGAAACGGTAGTATCCTTTATTGTGCCTAAAAAGGGCCAGACAGTTGAGCCGGAAAACCTCAAGAAGGCCCTATCGGAGAAGCTTGCAAGGTACAAAATCCCGAGAGAGTTTCACATTGTTGATGAATTGCCCCACACTGCGAGCGGGAAAGTGATGAAGTTTCAACTTCGCGATTTTGGTAGTTGGAAATAATATTCCGCATTCAATCATCTATATTTGATCATTGAGAAAGGCCAAGTTGTTACTATGTTTGATTTTTTGCTAACTGAAGATCAAAAGAGGATTCGGGATGAAGCTCGGGATCTGGTCAAATGGGTCCCCAAGCAAATGATACTCGATATGGATGCTGAACGGATCAAATTCCCAAAGGAATTCCTGAGGGAAGCAGGAAAACGAAACCTGTTCGGGTCGAGATATCCCCAACAGTGGGGCGGCAGAGGTATGGATTGGGTAACCACAGCTACGATAATGGAAGAGATCGGGACTTTGGGATACATATTCGCATGCGTTTTCGGGGTGGGGGCCGAACTTGTTTGTGACGCTATAGTTCTACATGGATCTGATTTTCTAAAGGACAAATACGTAAAGCCCTTACTCCGGGGAGACATTTTTGCGGCAGAATGTTTGACCGAACCGCGAGGAGGATCAGATTTTTTTGGAACTTCATCGACCGCGGAGGACAGGGGGGATCACTTTCTCCTAAATGGCCAGAAGAGATTCATAGTCGGAGCGGAAGGCGCAGATTTTTTCCTTGTTTACGCCAAAACCGATCCGA
Organism: Desulfomonilaceae bacterium; assembly: GCA_049967315.1. Taxonomy (GTDB): domain Bacteria; phylum Desulfobacterota; class Desulfomonilia; order Desulfomonilales; family Desulfomonilaceae; genus CAJBEZ01. The sequence goes on along the minus strand of JBMFSZ010000199.1, from coordinate 1,033 downwards.
AAGCCGAACCGCACAAGGCTCTAACCTGTTTCATTGTGGATAGAGGACCCGGAGTTGACGTAAAATATCTGTATGGTCTTATGGGGTGTCGCGGTGGAGGGGCAGGCAGGATTGTTTTTAGAGATGTTAAAGTGCCGAAAGAAAACACGGTAGGTAATGTGAATGGAGCGTATGCCGTTTTCAACACGATGATGATACCTGAGCGGTTGGGTACTGCCGCGATGACTATAGGTGCGGCGAGACCGGCTCTGGAAATCGCCGCACGCTACTCTGGGAGACGAAAAGCTTTTGGAAAAACGATAAACGAATTCCAAGGTGTTAGTTTCCAGATAGCGGAGGCGTCAATGTTGCTAGATGCCTGCCGATCCCTTGTTTACACAACTTGTAGAGCGGTTGATACCCACCAGACTCCCAACACGATAAGAAAGATGGTTTCAGAAACAAAGAAATTTGTTACAGAGTCGTGCCAAAAGGTATCTCATGCTGCTATGCAGGTCATGGGGGGAATTGGTTACACTAATGTTTATCCGATTGAGCGTATATTCAGAGATCTTCGGTTGTCGTCAATTTGGACGGGGACAAATGAGGTCATGTCGGCCATTGTGGGTAACGAATATTATAGGGAACTGGATAAGAGAAAATTGGAAATCAGAAATTACGAAGTGGATTCTGAGGCTGCCGACGCTTTTGAAGAGAAGATATACGAGTAGTCGCGCAGGTTGAGGCCAGACCTGCTCTGACTGGAAATTGTAAAAGCTGCCGGAATCAGGCTTAATCCGTTAACTTTGAGAACTCAGGAGTGTTGGACCAAGAAGTGAAGAAATACGTTGAAATCTTTAATTAAATAGTGTTAGAAACGTCTAATCACTGGCGGGCGGTTAATTTTTTAGAGCTGAAACCAATTAGCGAGGGAACACATGAGAAAAATTTTAGCGTTATTTTTGACCTTGATTTTGGGATTGGTTTTTTCAGGCCTAGCCGTTGCCGATCAGGCAGCTGATGCCAAAGCTCTGGTAGAAAAGGGCGTGGCCAT
>JBMFSZ010000198.1:0-6860 GCA_049967315.1 Desulfomonilaceae bacterium | reverse complement strand
AGCCGTCTGAGCTACACCTTTAGCCACTTCTGAAGCTATATATTCAAAGTGCGGCGTAGAACCACGTATGACAGCGCCTAAAGCTATCACCATATCATACTTTTTTGATTGCACCGCAACATTGACAGCCTGAGGAATTTCAAAAGCCCCTGGAACCCTTATGATCGTGACATCGTCAGACATCATACCGTGACGAACCAATGCGTCAATCGCTCCATCAATCAGTCTGGATACCACGAAGTCGTTGAATCTGCTCGCTACAACTACGGCTTTAAGACCAGACGCGTCGAATACGCCCTCTAAAACTCTAGCCATTAGGCCTCCGGAATATAATTCATAGAAGGGCTCACACATTCACAGAATGGGTAAGCCCTCAAAAATCAACAGGAAGAAAGCTCGTAAAGATGTCCCATTTTTTCTTTCTTGGTTTTCAAATATCTCAGATTGGTTGAGCACGGCTCCACTACTATTGGGACTTGCTCCACCACTTCGAGACCGTATCCCTCCAACCCAACGATCTTGGTAGGATTGTTGGTCATTAAGCGCATCTTTTTGACACCCAGGTCAGCCAACATCTGGGCCCCTATGCCATAGTCCCTGAGATCGGGCTTAAAACCAAGCCGCAGGTTGGCCTCAACGGTATCACACCCCTGATCCTGAAGAGCGTAGGCTTTGATTTTGTTTAATAAACCGATTCCCCTACCCTCCTGCTGCATATAAAGGATGACCCCTTTACCAGCCTCTTCGACCATATGCATGGCTTTTTCCAGCTGATTGCCACAATCGCACCTGCGGGATCCGAAAACATCGCCAGTCAAACACTCCGAATGAACTCTAACAAGAATGGGCTCATCTGGCTCAACTTCCCCCTTAACCAGAGCAACATGATTATGGTTGTCCACGTCGTTCTCATAGACAATCAACCGGAATTCTCCACCAAATTCTGTAGGCAGGGTAGTTTCCGCCCCGCGTCGAACCAGCTTCTCGGTTCTCATCCTGTATCTGATCAGGTCTCTGATGGTGCAGATCTTGAGGCCGTGATGTTCGGCCATGATCATAAGGTCAGGTAATCTAGCCATTGTACCATCCTCGTTGAGAACCTCGCAGATGACCCCCGCAGGAGACAAACCAGCTAATCTTGCCAAATCTACACTACCCTCGGTTTGGCCTGCCCTGACAAGCACTCCTCCCCTTTGTGCCCGCAGAGGAAAAACATGACCTGGTGAAATTATGTCACTCGGAGTCGCTTTATCATCTACCGCCGTCAAGATAGTAATCGCCCTATCATATGCAGAAATCCCCGTAGTGACTCCACGAGTGGCCTCAATAGAAACTGTAAAATTAGTCCCGAAAGGTGATTTGTTGTTCGAAACCATCATTGGGAGTTCTAAAGATTCTATTTTCTCTCTCGTCATTGAGAGACAAAGAAGCCCGCGTCCATATTTTGTCATGAAATTGATGGCTTCGGGAGTAACTTTCTCCGCAGCCATGGTAAGATCTCCCTCGTTTTCGCGGTCTTCGTCATCAACAAGGATTACCATTCGTCCTTGTTTTATCTCTTCAACCGCCTCTTCAACGCCTACAAGCACGCCCATTCAGGCATCCTCCCTACATAAATCCATATTTTTGCAAAGTCTGTTCATTCAGCCCAGGCTTGCTTGACCAAACACTTACAAATTTTTCTACGTATTTTGCTATCATATCAAACTCAATATTTACAGTATCATTGATCTTTTTATCGGTCAACCCCGTCAGACTTGATGTATGGGGGATAATCATGACCCAAAAACGGTCATTGTCGACCCTATTCACTGTTAAGCTGACTCCATCTATGGCTACACTTCCTTTTTCAATTACATATCGCGCCGAATTTACCTCAAAACCCATCAGAAAGCCTGCGCCAATTTTTCGTTTTTCAATTATTTTTCCCACACAGTCGACGTGGCCCGACACGATATGACCGCCAAAACGCGAGTCAGACCTCATCGCCTTCTCCAGATTGACATAATTCCCTGGTTTGGCCTTTCCGATGGTAGTAACTTTGATCGTTTCAGGGGAAACATCCATACATAATTGATTATTGGCACGCGACACAACAGTCGCTGTGAGGCATACACCGTTAACGCAGATTGAGTCACCTGGTTTCACATCGTTCAAATCCATGTCCGAGCTTATAACCAAACGAATAAATCCCTGGGACGAATCTACAGACCTGATAACCCCCTGACTTTCCACTATTCCTGTAAACATTTTTCATTCCTGCTATGACAGGCTCTCTCGAGATCGAGTCAATTACCTGTTACACGCTTCAACAAATGTCTGTCAAAAACTCTACCCATTGATGACAGAATGCTATTCTTAACATTGGGTATTTCATTTTCTAGTTGAGCCAAAAGTTTCTTGACCCATCGTCTTTTAGAATCGACCTCAGTCTGGAATATGCATCCACAGTCTTCAATAGGCAATCCCATTTCTCGAGCCATCGCCGATGTATTTTCTTCCCTGACGTAGACCAGCGGTCTGATTACAACGTTCCTACCATCATCGGCTACCAATCTGGGACTCATTCCCTTGATAGATCCATTAAAAAATAAATTTAGTAGCAGCGTCTCAACGAAATCGTCCAAGTGGTGTCCGAGAGCGATCTTGTTCCATCCGTCACTGGAAGCAAACGAATAAAGGATACCTCGCCTGATACGCGAACAAAGAGAGCAAGGACTACTTCCTCGATTAAGGTGGTCCGACACTATAGATGGTATATCGCAATATATCGATTTGTAAGCGATTCCATCAACCTCTAGGCGTTCGGCTATTTTTTTGAAGCGATCGTCTCTGTTGCTGGTAGAAATAGTGACTGCGCAAATTTCATAACTCACTGGCGCCCGCTTCCTTAAGTCCAGTAACGAATACAAAAGGGACCATGAATCTTTTCCCCCGGAAAGCGCTACGGCAATTCTATCTGCATCATTAATTAAAGAAAAATCCCCTATAGCCTTACCTACCAACCTGACAACTTTCCTGGTCGCAGTAAGTTTTACGCCAGGATTTGCTTTTTCACTGGAATTCAATCAGTTTAAGTTCCTTAATTCGATCAACTAGCTTAATTTCCCTTGAAAGATCAACATCCGTAATCTTATTCCGCCACTACTTCACAAGGATTGCAAAAATGCTTGGTCTCCAATGGACCAAAGCTTGATTAAATTTACTGTTAGAATAAATTAGATAACCTTGAATTTCAATTCGCAGGAGTGTTTGAAATTCAAAAAGGTAACAAAATATTGTACTGATGTAGAAGAATCTTTTGGGAGATAATAATTGATTTTCCTCAATAATGTGGCCAAGTATTTTCAGGGCAAAGCCCTCTTTGAACAGCTTAATCTTAACATAAATCGAGGGGACCGAGTCGGTATAGTAGGGCCTAATGGGGCTGGAAAATCAACGTTGCTCGGTATCATGGAAGGAATAGTAGAGCCTGATAAAGGGGAAGTGACTGTCGAAAAGAAAATCAAAGTAGGGGTCCTTCACCAGGAAATTCTCAGCGGAAATGAAGGACCCATCCTTGAAGAAGTTATGAATGTTTCCAATCGCTTCCGAGAGATAAAAGGCAGATTACGAGAAGTTGAGAAGGAAATGTCCCATGTAAGTGACGCCTCTGAAGACACTGACAAATTTCTGGAAGAGCATGGCCGTCTTCTTAATGAATTCGAACAACTCGGCGGATATTCGCTCGAGGCAAGAGCTACCAAGACATTGCAGGGATTGGGGTTCTCCGCAGAGGACTGGAATCGGAGCTGGAGTGAATTTTCGGGCGGTTGGAGGATGCGCGTTGCTTTGGCCAAGATTCTTTTGTCAGAGCCTGATGCGCTTTTGCTGGATGAACCAACAAACCATTTAGACCTTGACAGCCTTTTGTGGGTTGAAAGGTATCTAGCAGACTTTAAAGGAGCTCTGGTCATCGTTTCGCATGACAGGGCGTTCCTGAACAAACTTGTAGACAGGATTGTCGAGGTTGACGGAGGCAAGGTTACAAGTTGTACCGGCAATTTTGATGACTATGAAAGATCTAAGGAGACTCAACAGGACATTCTGCTTGCAGCTTACAAAAATCAACAAGAAAAAATCAAGAGAATTCAGAAGTTTATAGATCAGAACCGCGTCAAGGCCAGGACAGCGAGTCGTGCGCAAAGCAGATTGAAGATGCTCGACAAAATCGAGAAAATAGACCTGCCGGTGAGACGCAAACGGGTAAAATTTTCTTTTCCCCAGCCTCAGCCGTCAGGTCGGCGAGTCCTCGAAATTTCAAACCTCGTCAAAAAATTTGGTTCTAAAACTGTTTACGACGGTTTCAACTACAAAGTCGATAGAGGGGAAAAAATAGGGCTTCTGGGTCCAAATGGGGCCGGCAAGTCGACGTTGTTAAAAATAATGGCTGGAGTTCTAACTCATGACGGAGGAAATGTTCAATATGGACACAATGTCAAGGTTGGATATTTTGCTCAACATCAATCTGAAAGTTTGAACTCGGAACTAACGGTCCTTCAGGAAGCCTACTCGGTCGCACCTAACGTGACAGAGCAGGAAGTCAGGAATATGCTTGGGGCATTTCTTTTTTCCGGTGATGACGTATTCAAAAAGGTCAAGGTTCTGTCTGGTGGTGAAAAAAGTCGTCTAGCTTTGACAAAAATTCTTCTTTCACCGCCAAATTTCTTGCTCATGGATGAGCCTACCAATCATCTTGATATTCCATCGTGCGAGATCTTAGAAGAAGGTTTGAAGAACTTTACAGGGACCATAGTGCTGATCACTCACGATAGGAGACTCATGAACGCTGTATGTAATGGCATTCTGGAAATTCATGATGGGACAGGAGATTTTTATCCCGGAAACTATGATGATTACCAATTCAAGAAAGACCTGATGAGCAAAGATAACGCCCCCCCAACACTTGACGTCCCATTCACAAATTCCATTGTTCGGAACTTCCAGACAAAACCTCTCAGCAAAGATCAGAGGAAAGACAAAAAAAGGAAAGACGCCCAAGCGCGCCAGGCATTGTCAAGGAGGATGGCCCCATTCAAGGAACAAATTAGGCAGATAGAAATTGACCTGGGGAAAAAGGAGGCACGGTTGAAGGAAATACAGGGATTGATAGCTGATCCTAAAAATTATGAAAATAAGGAGATTATACTTTCCCTATTAACCGAGGAACCCACCGTTTCAAAGGAAATTTCAGCTTTAGAAGAAAAATGGGAACAACTTCACCTGGAACTCGAGTCTCTCGAATCTGAGCTAGGGTAATATTGATCGGGGACATTCTTTTTTTGGAGTCCCGAGGGTTTCGTTCATTTTCATTTCATCGCATTGACATACGTTATTAGCGACGAGTTTTCACTTGAATGAAAATTTGGGTTCATTCGACATATGATCGATCAGGCCTTTAATTATTCATTGGATTAACCAGTTAGAGATGTTCACAACTTTTGTAGGTATTAATATAGTATGAACAACAATTCAGTATAGACTACAAATTTCTATTGCGCATGATCGACTAAAACGTTAAACTTAAGTTTGGACAATTGGTAAATGGTCCTCACGATCTTTGGATTCTGACAGGTAAGAGCACAAATGACCGAAGGATGATTTAAAGACCGGTCCTTAAAGGGACAGGCTTAGAGAATTCGTGAGGTTGTTCGCTCAAGATTATTCCTTATCAACACTTATTGGAACAGATCTATAATCCGGAGGTATCTTTTTATGGATCGTAACGTGTGCGTTATCGCCGGAGGCATGTCCAAGTGGGGTGTTAGAGATGGAAGTCAAAGAGATTTCTTTCAGGAAGCAGCCAAGGCCTGCTACGACGACAATCCGCAATTAAATCCTAAAGACATTGATGGATTGCTTGTGGCCTCGGCTTATACCGAAAGAACATCTTATCAGACACATCTCGCTCCATTAGTGGCGGAGTACGTGGGCATAAAGCCCAAGAATATCTGCGCCAGAGTCGAATTGCTTTGCGCGAGCGGAAGCTCTGCGATCATTCTGGCTTTCGCGATGATAAAGTCCGGACAGGCTGACGTTGTCATGGTAGCAGGGGGAGAAAAGCTTTATACCCCTCAGAAATGGGAGGTCTTTTACAGTGAGCTAGCCTCCGTTGATCACGATTGGGATGGAGGTCAGGGACTTGGATTGCCACCCCCTGTGTTCGCTATGGTAGCCAAACAGCACATGCTACAGTACGGCACTAAAAAAGAACATCTTGGAACCGTTTCTGTCAAAAACAGAAGAAATTCCGCCAAAAACCCCAAGGCTCAGTTTCAGACACCGGTAACCATGGACGAGGTTATGAGCGGCCGCATGATAGTGCCACCTCTTACTCTCTATGATTGCTGCCCTATTACAGATGGAGCCGCCTGCCTTGTCCTGGCGACTGAAGAAAAAGCTAAAGAGATGACCAACAAGCCTCTAGTCTACATTAGAGGAACCGGCCAAGCTTCTGTGAACAATATGTCCGCAAACATGCCCAACTGGACGACTTGGGAAGCCCTTAAGATTGCCGCTCAGCAAGCCTACTCAAAATCCAAGGTTACTCCCAAAGAAGTCAACGTTGCCATGACTCATGATTGTTTCACCATATCTGAAATAATCGAGATGGAAGATCTCGGTTTCTGCAAGAAAGGTGAAGGGGGATTCTTTGTCGCTGATGGCCAAAATGATTTTGGCGGTCAGGTCCCAACCAATACGGATGGAGGGTTACTTGGCTGTGGCCATCCTTTCGGAGGCACTGGAATAAGACAAGGTATCGAAGTCATGCGTCAACTTAGGGGTGACGCCGTACAACAGGTTCCGAACGCTACGGTAGG
>JBMFSZ010000197.1:0-6863 GCA_049967315.1 Desulfomonilaceae bacterium | reverse complement strand
CAATTACCATACTTGACCTTCGGAGTGTCTTCTCCCGTAATCACACATTTGACACCTGGTAAAGACGCAGCACGGCTAATGTCGATGCTCTTTATGCGAGCGTGGGGTAACGGGCTCCTAAGTAACTTGCCGTAAAGCATTCCTGGAAGTTTCATGTCATCGGCATATATAGCGGCCCCTCTTGCCTTGGCTTCGGCGTCGGTCCTTGGGACATCTGTTCCCACCATGTTAAATCTTTTCATAACCAGTCCTTGTCAATTTAGGTTAATTTTTGACTGCTCGTTCATAGGCTTCTACAACAGCCCTGTAGGTCAGGACGACCACCATTTTCTTCCGATAGTCGGCGCTTGCTCTAACGTCGGTGATTGGTTTGGCCTCTTCAGCCGCCTGCAACGCCACATTTCTGGCAAGTTCAAGCGACCATTTTTGCCCTCGAAGGAGATTTTCGGCAGCTTCTGCCCTAAGAGGAACGGGAGCGACGGCGCCAAGCACAAGCCTGACATCCGTGCAAGTTGCGTTATCAAGGCTAACCATGGCACCAACGGATACCGCAGCAATGTCCACTCCGCATCTCGCAGATATCCTCTTATACGCCGCCCCGGACTTTGGCGCAGGAACCGGAGCGAACACTGATGTCATAATCTCTCCCTTGTCCAGCGCAGTAATTCCTGGCCCTTTAAAAAATTTGTCCAGTGGCAGGCTTCTGTTCGACCCGAGTTTTTGGAGTTTCACTTCACCACCCATGGCCATGAGGGGCGGAGCGTTCTCCGCGGACGGCGCCGCATTACACAGATTCCCGACTATGGTTCCCATATTACGAACCTGGACATTAGCCATTACCTGCGCAGCATGGGCAAGAGCGGGATAATATTTCAGGATATGATCGTTTGTGGCGACTTCAGTTATCCGGGCATTGGCTCCTACGGTTAAACCTTTGTCAGGATCAAAACTTATGCCATTGAGCTCTTCAATCCCTTGCAAACCAATTAGCGCTTTTGGTTTCAGCCTGCCGTTACGCATCTTTACCAGAACATCTGTACCGCCAGCCAGTAGATGAGCGTCATTTCCGTATTGATTGAGCAGGTTCAACGCCTCTTCAAGGGTTGTTGGCTCAAAATATTCAAAATTGGGCAATCTCATGATTCTTCCTTCTTGGGCCTATTTTCACGCATGTTTTTTGCGGCAAGGGAAACGGCTTCGACAATCTGGTTATAACCAGTACACCGACACAAATTTCCCGACAGGGCAGACCTAATTTCGCTTTCAGTAGGATTACTGTTCTGGTTCAGGAGATTTAAGGCCGACATTTCCATTCCAGCAGTGCAAAAACCACATTGGATAGCTCCTGTCTTTATGAACGCTTCCTGGATGGGATGAAGCGATTCGCCTGATGGAGCAAGGCCTTCGACGGTTGTAACATTTTTGCCGTTCACTGTGACCGCAAGGGTGAGGCACGAGCTGACTGTCCGACCATCCACCATTACAGTGCACGCCCCGCAGTCACCTGTGCCACAACCAAGTTTGGTTCCTGTCAGATTAAGATCTTCCCGTAGTACCTCGTTAAGTGTGCGCCAGGGATCTATCGCTAGTGAATATTCGTCCCCGTTCACGCTGAAGCTGATTTGGTGTTTCATGTCCGTTTGACCTCGATATTAAACTTGATAGGAGTTTACTTTTACAGGGTAGAAGTAATCACCATCCTCTGTATTTCGTTGGCGCCTTCATAAATTTGAGTGATTTTCGCGTCGCGCATAAACCTTTCTACCGGATATTCAGTCATATATCCATAGCCACCAAGTATCTGAACGGCCTCGGTAGCTACCCACATGGCAACGTCAGAACAGAATGCTTTTGACATTGACGAGTACCTTATGACCTCAGGACTAAGTCTGGACAGGTCCTTTCTCGCGTGCGCCTGCAAAAGATCACACGTCCTGAACAGGAGTGTCCTCGCCGCGGCTATTTTCATAGCCATGTCCGCGAGTTTCACACCTATAGCCTGATGCTTTATAATAGGCTTGCCGAATGATTCCCGTTCCTTGGCATATTGGGTAGCGTACTCAAAAGCCCCCTCGGCAATACCAATGGCCTGTGCGGCAACTGCCGGCCTGGTGAAATCGAGAGTTTTCATCATGATGTGAAACCCATCTCCCTCATTCCCCAATCTATTTTCTACAGGTATTTCCACGTTATCGAAGACAAGCTCGCGAGTATCAGAAGACCTTATCCCCATTTTGCTCTCTTTTTTACCGACCGCGAATCCTGGCCATTCCTTTTCAATGACAAAAACGCTTGCCGCCCTGTGGGATCTTTCTTCAGGATTGGTGACCGCATAAACTGTCAGAACGTCCGCTACCCCTCCATTCGTGATAAATACCTTGGAACCATTCAGGATGTACTTGTCACCCTTGCGAACGGCTCTTGTTTTGAGGGCAGCCACATCCGACCCACCTTTTGATTCTGTCAGAGCGAAAGCCGCCAGTTTTTCTCCTGAAGAAAGTGGTTCGAGATATTTCTTTTTTTGCGAATCATTTCCGGCAAGAATTATGGGTAAGCTTCCCAGTTCCTGGGTAGAGGGCATCATTGCCGTGGCTGCATCGACCTTTGCGAATTCCTCTATTACAATGCATAAAGAAAGAAGACCGGCTTCCATTCCTCCATACTCAGATGGAAAATCGATCCCCATCAAACCATTTTCCTTCATTAGTTCCAGCATGTCGTAAGGAAATTTTCCGTCAATATCTCTCTGGGCTGCCCCTGGCGCAATTTTTTCTTTAGCTAGCCTTCTCACCATTTGCTGCAGCATTTTTTCTTCTTCAGTCAATCCGAAGCGTTCCCTAGTCTCCATTCGACCACCTTTCGTTTTAAATTGCGCGATTCGGTAATTTTTACCAATTAATCCATTTCTTCAGTTGAAAATTTTCTTTTGATCTCTCTCTTCAAAATTTTGCCAGTAGCGTTCCTGGGCAGGTCTTCTACAATTACGCACTGCTTGGGAACCTTGAAAGAGGCGAGACGCTGTTTCAGATAAACTCTTAACTCTTCAGCGGTTGTATGATGACCAGGATTCAGCTTTACGAACGCGGATACCCTTTCGCCCCATTCCTTGTCAGGAAGACCAACTACTGCGCAATCCTGCACGTCGGGCCTCGCGAAAAGAGCTTCTTCTATCTCACGTGGATAAACATTTTCACCGCCCGTAATAATCATGTCTTTCAGACGATCAACTATAAAAAGGTAACCTCGATCATCAATCGTCCCAACATCACCGGAACGGAACCATTCCCTGTCCCAGAACGAGCGCTCAGTTTCCGCAGGGTTGTTAAGGTAACCCTTCATGATATTACGCCCACGAATACATATTTCTCCTTCACTGTTAAGAGGGAGAATATGACCCTTAGTGTCACGAGTATGGATTTCTACGCCCGGAACCTCTGTTCCAACTGACCCGATAACGTGCTCGAAGTAGTGATTGTACGTTACTGCGGAAGCTGATTCCGTCATTCCATAGCCCTCGTATATTGTGAGCTTTGTCTGCTCTTTCCATTGGCGAACTGTTTCGGCAGACATGCTGGCCGCCGCCGAAAAACAGTAACGGACTCGGCCCAGTTTGTCCTTTAGTCCATTGATGTTCATCAAACGTATGTAAATAGTGGGCACGGCATATAGTTTGGTAACTCGCCCTGAAGCTGTCCGATTGAGAAACATGTCCAGGTCGAATGATGGAAGCAGCTCCAGGCACCCACAACTGAATATTGTGGCGTTCATGATGTGTATCTGGCCGAAAACGTGGTTCAAAGGCAGACAGCACAAAACTCGATCGTCCTGGGATGAGTGTTCGGAATAGGCTACGTTGTGGCTACTGACATTAATGTTTTCGTGAGTGAGCATAACGCCTTTCGGAATGCCAGTGGTCCCACCGGTATAAAGGATGGCGGCTGTATCGTTGTGGCTTCTTTCCACCGCCCTGAAACTGTCTGTTCCTAATCCCATGATTTTGTGGATGGAGATAGGTCCACCTGGTGAAATTACTTTTTCAATGCCGGCTTTATCCCTGAACTTTTCGAAATCACCAGATTTGTCATCCGTGGTAAATACGAGACGAGGTTTAGCGTGCGTGGAAAGGAGTTCAAGTTCATTCCCAGCAAGAGCGCTGGATAACGTTACAGCTACGGCCCCAGCCCTTAGAGCGCCAAAGTAAAACGCTAGCCAATCGCCAGAATTGGGGGCGCAAAGCGCTACCATGTCACCTGGTTTAATACCCATTGCGACCAGTCCGCTGGCGACACGGCAAGATTTCAGTTTCAGGGTTTGATAGGTAATTTCTGCGCCATTTTCGTATACTGCTGGATGGTCAGGAAAAAACTGGGCTGCTCTGTCGAGGTTTTTGGCGACGTTCATGGGAGAGTCCTTGCGGGGATAACGCGTAAAGTGGGCCAGAATGGTCTAATTATCTAACTTTTAAAATTGAAAATTAATTCAGTCAAGAAATAATTGTACTTCTGGTAACATTTCAGTTTAAAATAACATAATTTTTGAGTAGAATTCGAAACAAGAATAACATGAACAAATTCAAGCCAATCAAACCAACCCGAGTCTCTGAAGAAGTTACCGAACAGATTAAACAGTCGATACTTCTCGGAGACTTTAAAGCCGGAGACAAGCTGCCCACTGAACGTGAGCTGGTGGAAGAATTCCAGGTTAGCAGGGTTGCCATTCGTGAAGCGCTCAGATCATTGGAAAACTCGGGTTTTGTCCTAACAAGGCAAGGCGCAAGCGGTGGAACCTATGTAATAGATCTTTCGTTTGACAAACTTGCCGGCGCTTTCCTCGACCTGTTTCTTGCCAACAAAATCTCGATCCCGGAATTGTTCCATGTAAGGGTCCTTATTGAACCTGAGGTCGCTCGTTTGGCCGCAACGAGGATAAATCCCGAGACGGCCAGGCAACTAGAAGAAATTCTCAGGAAGGAAGAATTACCAGTAAAATCTCTTTCCGATGACATTGATATTAAGACCTCGGCGCACTTTTTTCTCGCAGAAATTTGCGGGAACCGTTTCCTGGAGGCTCTTGTAAAATCCTTGATGCGAGTTACAAGACGAGTAATTGAGGCGGTTAAGCCAAACACGCTCTCCATGCACCCCGTAGGTTTGCATCGCCCGATAGTCGAGGCGGTAATTGCGGGAAAACCGGATGAAGCAGCGGAAGCCATGAGAAAACATGCGCTGGAATTTGGCGAGATAATGATTGAGATGGAAAAAACGCTTCGTATAGGCTAGGGACACTAGTTCAAGCACCTTCAATCCCGATTCATGACGCCAGTCTGAAACCACTTTTACACACAAACAAGAATCAGGTTGACAACCAGGCATACGTTGAACTGAATAGCTTTTCTCGTTGGTTCAGGTATAAAAAACCAATTGACAGATGTTCCATAACTCCCTAATCTAAGACTATCATGGGTTTATTGTACGCATAATCGTTTTTCATTCGTTCACTTTGCGTACCTCACACATTGAGGATTCCGGCACGCTCTCCTTCTCGAAAGTCCAGCGAGGGAAGCCATGAAATGTCGGAAATGCCAATTCGAAAATCCAGCGAGCATTAAATTCTGTGGGGAATGCGGCTCCGAACTCACGTTGATCTGCCCTGGCTGCTCCGCCGACAATCCCCCACAGTTCAAATTTTGCGGACAATGTGGTCGCCGTTTAGCCCCCTCGGCGCACATGCATTCTCAACGAGATCTGTCTTTTGATGAAAAACTGGCAAAGATTCAACATTACCTGCCAAACGGCCTCGCGGAAAAGATCCTGTGGCAAAAAGACCGAATAGAGGGGGAGCGGCGACACGTCACCATCATGTTCGTTGATATGAAGGGCTTCACGCCCCTGACCGAGAAGCTTGGCCCTGAAGAGACTTTTTCTCTCATGGATCAGGTTTTCGCAATCTTGATTCATAAGGTTCACGATTATGAAGGCACGGTGAACGAACTGAGAGGCGATGGAGTATTGGCACTGTTTGGAGCCCCCATCGCATTGGAAGATGCACCCCAACGGGCGATTCGTTCACCTCTGGCTATGCATCGCGAGATGACCAGGTTCAGTGAAACGATAAAAGCTGAGAAGGGAATACCTCCCGTAGTGCTGAGGATTGGTATCAATACCGGTCCCGTGGTGGTAGGCACTCTGGGCAATGATCTGCGAGTCCAGTTCACGGCCGTTGGGGATACTATCAACATGGCTGCCCGTATGGAACAGATGGCTGAGCCGGGGACCACTTACGTTACGGAAGACACGTTTAGGCTCACCGAGGGGTTCTTTCGATTCGAGGCGCCCGGAGAGAAACAGGTCAAAGGCAAAGACAAGCCTCTCAAAGTATATAGCGTTTTAGCACCCAGTACTAGAAAAACAAGGTTCGACGTTAGCGCTGAGCGAGGGCTGACCCGTTTCCTTGGCAGGGAACGAGAGCTTGAACTTCTGATTGACGCCTTTGAAAGAGCCAAGTCAGGCAGAGGACAGGCGGTTTCAATAATGGGAGAGGCCGGGGTTGGAAAGTCCAGGCTTTTGTATGAGTTCAGAAAAGCCGTGGCCAACGAAGACATCTCATTCCTTGAAAGGAAGTGCCTTTCGTACAGCCGGGGAGTAGCATATCACCCGATCATAGACATACTCAAATCAAACTTCGGCATTGAGGACTCAGACTCTGATTTGGCTGTGATGGAGAAAGTCAAAACTGGATTAACGCTGATTGAGGCTGATGAAACTTCCACTCTCCCTTACCTGCTTGAGTTGCTGTCCGTGAAGAATAGTGGCCTCGACAGGATCTCCATGAGCCCCGAGGCGAAAAAGGACAGGATTATTACG
>JBMFSZ010000196.1:0-6888 GCA_049967315.1 Desulfomonilaceae bacterium | reverse complement strand
CTGCTACTCGAACTGGTTTGGCAATTGGATCACGACAATACGCCGACAAGATTGAACAGGTCAGAAGAAAAGCTGAACACAAAACGAAAAAGAAGCCATGTCGCTTCATATCATACCCTTTTTATTTCTCAATATTAAGCGCAAATAGTCTATAAGAAGATTTTTTGAGAAAATTTTACGATAACTCATCGTCTTTGACCTCAGGACGCCAATGAGTTACCTCATAGTAGCGGTTGGTAACCAAACCTGCAAAGAGGACGGAGCCAGGACATGGAACAACAAGCTTTTTTTTAAATGAACTCCCAATAATGTTGTACCATTCCATACAGGCAGAACAAACATGGGAGGTTTTGCAGATTGAGTACGGAACGGGTTCATCATCTTCAAGGTAATAAAGTGCTGGCTCTATGAAATTAGCGTGATTCGCACATTGCGACATAAACAAATCGTCAAATTTTGTACCCCTAAGCCCCATCACCTTTAACCAGCGCTCTCGTTCACTGTTATCCTGTAACGGTATGCTATTCCATTCCTCTGGCCTTAAAGCCTTATAACTCGATCTTTCAACCAAGGCGGCTTTTTCCTTGAAAGTTGGTAGAAGACCCGGTTTAAAATCACTGTGTCTTATAGTTACTTCATATTTTAAATCGTATGGGTCGAGTGAAAACGAACTGACTAAAAGAACTTTATTGAGGTAAGCTGAATTTTGGTACCAGGAAAGCTGCCTTTTGCAAAGTTCGAAACTACCCCAAGTCTTTGGGCTGACGTAACCCAGATCAATCTGTTTTGACAACGGCAGGCAAACGGCCTTTTTTGTTTCTGTCAAAGAGTGTCCATCTGCGCGTATTTCATTCTTGAACTTTTCAAAGATTGGTTCATCAAGCCAATAAACAAATTTCCTGTAAGTATAATTACTCTTCATTTCCAAACTAAATGTCGATTTATAACCACAATTCACATCAATAATTATTTTTGTCTGAGTGCGCTGATCACAATGTGAGTCATGTCTCTCATGACCAGAGGCGAATTCAAAGCCCCAATTCCAACCTGAAGACCAGCGTAACAGAAAGGACAGGCGCTAACCAATTCCTCAGCCCCAGTCTGTTCAGCCTCTCTGATCCGAGCTTGAGCCATCTTGTTCTGAAGGTCTGGAAAACCAGCTTTAACACCGCCGCCAGCTCCGCAACATCGGGAATACGGTCCGTGTCGTGGCATCTCGATAAGCTCTATTCCAGGTATAGCCTTGATTACCTCCCTCGGTTCATCAAAAACCCCGGAGGCTCGGCCCAGGTGACATGGGTCGTGGTAAGTAATCACCTTTTCTAAAGGAACATTGAATTTAAGTTGGTTACGCTCAATCAGACGGTGCAGGAATTCGACAGTGTGCAGGACTTCGAAATTCAGTTTACCTACACCAGGATAATCCTGTTTAATGGTCTTGAAACACCCAGCGCACGATGTAACGAGAGTATCAATAGAAAGACTGTTCAAGAGTTTAATGTTATCCGAGGCGATGCGTTCATACTCCGGGTCACCCATCCTCAATAAAACGCTACCACAACATTTTTCGTTCTCTCCGAGGCAACCGTAATCTATGCCAAGAATTTCTAACAGGTTGACCGTGTCGATGGCAATTTGGCGGATGTTCAAATCGTATACAGCGGTACAACCAAAAAATAGAAGAATTTTACTCTTCGTCTTTTTGATTTCGGGCGGGAGGTTGGATATCAATTCTTCTTTTTTAGCCCGTCGCGCCCATTTAACGCGACCTTGCCGCGGTTGCTGCCAAGGGTTGTCATAGGACTTCACACTCTTCGCCAAAGTTTTCTGAGGTTCCAGTGGACCGTAACCTGACGAAACCATCAACTCGCGAATGTTTTCCCATAAATTGACGGTGTCAATATTTGCTGGACAAACAACCTGACATTGCCCACATGTGGAGCATTGGTACAAATTGAGAGCGAAACGCTGGACATCCTCTTCGTTAATTTTTTCAAGTCTGAAAATCTTTCGGATCCACTTTCTAACAGGATCCGGAATTTTTTCATTGTCTACCAATGGGTTTAGTAAACTTTGCTGATTCTTTATTATATGAAGGAAATCAAGAATCTTCTGACGAGGAAGTATGTTTTCCCTAGGGTCCTGATCGTAAGCCGGACACCAGACCAAACATTCCCCACACCTCGTGCATGCCTCCAACTGGACCAGACGACTCATGCCTATCCTGTCCAGCGGTATTACACGGGCTGGCGAGTTGAATTCTTCTGGGGTAACATCGATGTTATCAGTTTCAGTCATGTTATACTCTGAATCTCCTCAGCTACTCCTTTTTATAATTTAAGATAAGACTCAAAGGCGTAGTGAAAATATGTTTCAATTTCCCAAACGGAAAATATGCTATAAACAGGGCCCATAGAGTCGCATGAAGATACCATAGGTATCCGTACGCCGTCGCCCAGTGGACGTTTGAAATTGAGAGAATTTTCGAAATGAAATAACCAGCGAACGCTGACAATGCAATATGTGGTGGTAACTGAGTAATCAGGATCCTCGCTCCTTCCACGATAAACCCTGTAAGTGTAACAAGTCCAATAATCACCAACGCTACAGTATCCTGCTCTTGTGTCGCAACGTATTCAGGTTTGCTGACATAACGACGGAACATCGCCCATACAACTCCTACGAGAATCATAACGCCCGTAATATCGTTAAACGTAGCTACAAAACCGCTATTTCTGTTCACCAGGGTCATGGCCAACCCACTTGCAGGAGAAATTCGTTGGACGAAAAGCGTAAATAAACTGAGGACAAATCGGGCAAAGAAGGGATAAAAGATAAGTGAGTGCACAAACCACCGACTCACGCCGTTGGCTAGGATCCGGCGTTGAAGAAAGATGTCGAAAAAGACCGTTTTCAATATCGGAAAGATCTCTCTCGAAAAAATTTTGCTCCAAACGATCTCAGAACCTAATTGAATCTTTCGGTGTACGGAAGAGGTCTCGTCTGCTACCCGGGCCTTGAACCAGAAAGCCAGTATTCCAATAATGCCAATTAGGGCTATCAGCGTAGATACGATGAAAATAGGGTTTCCGAACCTGAGAGGGGCATAATGGCAGGCAAAACAAACGAAACTTTTCGATGGCAAGACTGCGGCAGGGGCGCCGACCTGGTTACTGGAATTATGACACCTGAGACAGAATTCTTTTTTTTGGACATCAGTAACCTTGTGTTCGGACAATCTTACAGGAGTCGACTGGGCAGTAAAATGAGAGAGTTGTATTTCATTTCTTAGTCGGTCGAGTTGTACGTACGATGAATCTGTGTGACAGGATTCACACCTGACACGAATATGTTCAGCGTGCGTTCCAGGCTCACCGTAGAATTTAACGTGGCATGAAAGACAATTCACACCTTCTGACGACCGATGAGGAGATCTTGCCACGTCCGTATGGCATTGAACACAGGCCACGAATCGATGGGAGGACCCCTGAAAATATTCCGGTTTTACCTGAAGAGAAACCTTCGTATCCCGAAAGTCCGGATGAGTTGTCGGATCTAAGTGGCAATCGTAGCAAAATAACTGGGACGATAGGATTCCCTCATTGGTATTCAAGTTTCTATTACGGTGGCAACTCAAACACTCTGATGTCTGCACTTCCGCCTCGGAAGTCTGATCCATCCAAAAAACCAGAAAACCTAGTATGATAGCGCACAATGCAAATAATTTTGGTAGCCTTTGTTTCATATGACTCTTAACTCGTAGTCCTCTAGTTATGTGGTTCATTATTCCACACGAGAATTAACTGGAGCAGAAGCATTTAATCGAGCCCACTCCCCTGGATGGGTTCTCATCATTTTCTCTTTGGTTGTTTTCCCGGTGAAGATAGTCCAATCTCCAGGATAGACCTCCGGTCGTAAATGACGAACTGTTGTGTGTACGAAGAATTTATAGGCCACTGCCAAAACCGCCTCATCGAAATGAAGCACTTGAGCCAGGTTGATAAAGTAACCAGGAAGAAAGCGAGAAAAAAACTCAGGAAACCACAGAATCAGCCCAGTAAGCCCCATGGTTTGCATGCCAATGAAGAGAGTCCAGTAATCCAGTTTTTCCCACCAGGCGAATCGCTCAAACGGAGGCGGGGTATCTCGAAGCGCGAGCATATATCTCATGTGTGCGCCAAAATAGGAAATATCTTGTTTCGTGAAACATATTGAGTTGGGTCCTAAAAGATTCCCCCCTAAAATGAACTTGTAATATAATAGCCATAGGACTTCCAAAACCACGCACAGGTACAACGCTACCGCAAATAATCTATGCAGATATCGTACAGTATCTACTCCTCCAAGCAACCGGACGAATACGCGAGCCGGCTCCATTGAACTGAACGCCATGGAAAATCCAGTTAACCCAATCCCTATGAAAGCAAACATTACGATGAAATGCACTGATCTATGAAGAACACTAAACCGCCAGAAGGTCTGCTGCTTTATATTCTGGTTAGCCATGTCAGCGTCCTCTCAGCCTGTTATGAAGTTCACGCAGTATCCATACAAAAGTTTGTAAAGCAAAAAAAGCCAGTACAAGTATGGTAAATATCTCGCCGATTCTCTTTATCGTCTCAATTAAAGCTATATGGGCCTGCTCCTTTGGGTCCTTCGCTGAGATGTCCTCAGATCCGGTATGAATCAATATGCTGGCAAAACTCGGTGGAGCATTTCTGTGGCATCTTCGGCATGCTTGCAAAGCCGTGTCCTTATTTTTGAGAGATTTGCAAGTATGGGCCCCGTGACAGTCCGTACAATATGCCGACGTCTTTTTGTTTAAAAACACCCCTAACTGTCCGTGGAGGTTCTTAAGATAGCTTGATTTTTGAGACGGATGGCAATTGCCACATGTTTCAACCATTTGATCGCCTATCTCAGTTCTGGAAAGCTTGGCTCGCACATAATGAGATGTATGGCAATTGCCACATGTTGGCGCCAAGCGCTCAGGGGGTAATGGTTTGTTAGCGGACTGTTGATCCTGGGCTTGTTTAACTAGAGCCTTGGCATGTTCACCAAGCAGATAGCGCTTATATGACTCTGGATGGCATGCGGCGCAACGCTTGTAGTCATAAGTATTGACACTGTTTTTTGTGATAGCGGCGGGATCTTTCCGATTAGGGTGAACATTGTCTTTTAACGTCATTTCGCCGTGACAGCGATCACATTTTAGCGATCCATGGGCGGATTTTGAGAACCGATTCATGTCCACAAACCAATCGGAGGTAGGGCTTGAATCTTCGCACCATGCAGGCAAGTTACAAATTGGTAAAAAAAGTAACGCCCCAATACTCAATATAATGAAAGCTTGCCAAGGCTCTTTAATCCTTGTTTTAACGAGCCCGCTGCAAAATAGTCGAAATCGGACCAAAGCTTGCTCCTAGTAATAAATATCTCTGTTTCAAAAATAAAAAGGTGATGAACAAGATACCGATATAGTGGCGCATATTGGCATCAATTATCTAACTGTAACGAGTCAAAATAAATCTGGAGACAAAACATGGTTAGACGCCTTAAAGAATCGAAAAAATGTGGAGCAATACCTAGAGTGTCCAGCCCGTCATCTATTCGGGACTTCATTTCTCGCAAAATTCGAGTCACCTCGCATGCGCAAGGCGTAATCCTTTCCAGAGTTCGGTTGGATAATCGGATTTTTGGTAAGCGTTCCAATGTACTCAAACGTTTCCAGATTGCCTCGAGGAAAACCCTTATCTTCTCAGGCTGATAAATTTTGCAGCCTATAGCCCAGCGAACCGATGTGGCTTCAAGTCCTACAGAAACTATCCTCGCATTACTGATTTCCCGTCTAATGTCGCGAAGTAGCTCTTTCTTTTTAACCCCGTCAAGGATCACTTCATCATCGCCAACGATTTTGTTGACGTTGGCATTTTTCATATCCCAGAAGATGGCTGCAGCCACAAGGTAATTGGCCTCAGGAAAATGTGGATGTTCAAAATGAGGACCAAATAGGTAAAGAGCGCCATGTCCAAACTCTGACCTAGCTGCGGCTACTTTGCCGAACAGCGTTTTTTGGGCCAAAGTTTCATCCACCAAGAACATTGTCTTGTCTGTGAAACCCTCGTACCGAGCCAAAATTTCGGATGAATTTGTTGTCATCATCGAAGGGCCGCCATATAGCGGCGCTAGAAAATTACCCACGCCGCAAAAAGGGCCCTTTCTGGTTGAGCTAAGTCGCACAGCTTCCCTGACGGGATGATAAACGTAGTCGCAACCGTAAGCTGTGGTCGCCTTACGACTTGACTGTATAGCTGTAGGCTCCGTCTTGGAAAGATTGGCGATCTTTATATCGACAAAATTGAAGCGATCCAAATACTGTTTTGAGGATTTGAGAGGAAGATAGGCTCCAGCGCATGATCCTATGTAAACGCCTCCGGCTCTAATAAAGTCTTCTATTTCCACTGCGCCTTCAGCGCCGAGCCCCTCGGCGATTCTGATGGTGTCCCCACCTGACATGGCAAAGATATCAAGATTCTTGAGGAGTCCGCCCTGTACCATCTTTTCATCCAGGAAGATCACATCGCAAAAAAACATTCGGTCAAAAAGGTCTACGAACCATAACCATGAGTGAGACGTCCCTGAACCCGTATACAACCCTATCCGGGGGACCCTCGACGGATACCTGTCAGGGGGTAATAAGACCTCCTCCTTGTCTCCTTTAAGGATTTCTATACCCCGAAACAGTTTTTGATTCAGAGACGCACAGCAATCGTACCAATCGATTTGATTTTTTAAACATCCAGTAGCGACTCTAGAGCTGGTTTCAAAAATCACAGCCACCTCATAGTAATCAAGAAACAGGCAATGTGAAAGAATCCGGTATAGACA